>CAMDBZ010000073.1 GCA_945889565.1 Thermoflexus hugenholtzii JAD2
CCTCGGCGGTGGCGGCGGCGGCGGCGGCCGGCATCCCGGTGACGGCGCGCGGCGTGGCCGCCTCATTCGCGGTGGTCACGGGGCGCGAGGCGGCGGGCACCGCGCCGCGTGTCGACTGGGGGCGGCTCGCGGGCGCGACGGACACGCTGGTGGTGCTGATGGGCGCCGAGCGGCTCGCGGCGATCGCGGACGCGATCGCGGGCGGGGGGCGCGACGCGTCGACGCCGTGCGCGGTGGTGGAGGCGGCGACGACGAGCCGCCAGCGGGTCGTAAGCGGCACGCTCGGCACGATCGCGGCGGTCGCCGCGGCGGCCGGGGTCGCGCCGCCGGCGGTGCTCGTGGTCGGGGACGTAGTTGCGCTGCGCGAGCGGTTCGCGGCGCTGCGCGGGCCGCTCGCGGGCCGGCGCGTGCTGGTGACGCGTGCGGCTGCGCAGGCGGCGAGCCTCGCGGCGGCGTTGCGCGTGGAGGGCGCGTTGCCGGTGCTGGCGCCGGCGCTGCGCATCGAACCGGTGTGGGACCGGCGCGCGGTGGCGGAGGCGCTGGAACGCGCGCGGGGCGGGGCGTACGCGTGGGTTGCGTTCGCGTCGGAGAACGGCGTCGCGCAGTGCTGGGCGGCGCTTGCGGCGTGCGGGCTCGACACGCGCGCGTTCGCGGGGGTGCGCGTGTGCGCGATCGGCGCCGCGACTGCGGCGGCGCTCGCGGCGCACGGGCTGCGCGCGGACCTCGTGCCGGACGGCAGCGCCGCGGCGGGCGTCGCAGAGGCGCTGCTCGCGGTGGGCGCGGGCAGCGGCGTGCTGCTGCCCGGCGCGGCTGAGCCGCGAGCGGAGCTGGCGGCGCTGTTGCGGGCGGGGGGGGCGCGCGCCGACGAGCTGGTGGTGTATCGCACGGTCGCGGCGACGAGCGTGGACGCGGAGCTGGTCGCTGACGCGCGCGTGGGGCTCGACGCGGTGACGCTCGCGTCGCCCTCGGCGGTACGCGGGCTCGTGGCGATGCTTGGCGGCGACGTGGGGGCGCTGCGCGGAGCGGTCGTCGCGTGTATCGGCATGACGACCGTCGAGGCGGCGCGGGCGGCCGGGTTGGCGGTCGACGTCGTGGCGGCGGAGGCGAGTGTCGAGGGGCTGGTGGCGGCGCTGCGGGGCGCGTTCGTTGCGCGCGGCGCCGGTGTTGGGGTGGAGTTCGTACAATCGAGCGCGGGCGGTGCGGACGCGGGAGGGGCGAGATGATCACGCGCACTCGGACGCCGTTCCAGCGCACACGGCGCACACGGCGCAGCGCTGCGTTGCGCGGGCTGGTGCGCGAGACGCGGCTCGATCCGGCGCAGTTCGTGTACCCGCTGTTCGTCACGCATGGGCTGGACGTGCGCGCGCCGATCGCATCGATGCCTGGCCAGCTGCGGCTGTCGCCGGACCAGCTGGCGCGCGAGGCGGACGAGCTGCGCGCACTGGGCGTGCGCGCGGTGCTGCTGTTCGGCATCCCGGCGTCGAAGGACGCGGTGGGGAGCGAGGGGTACGCGGCGGACGGCATTGTGCCCGAGGCGATCCGGGCGCTGAAGCGCGCTGACCCCGAGCTCGCCGTGATCGCCGATGTGTGCCTGTGCGAGTACACGGACCACGGGCACTGCGGATTGCTGGACCCGCACGGCGAGGTGGATAACGACGCATCGCTGGAGCTGCTGGCACGCGCGGCGGTGGCGTACGCGGAGGCAGGCGCGGATGTGATCGCGCCGTCGGACATGATGGACGGGCGGGTGGCGGCGATCCGCGAGGCGCTCGACGACGCGGGGCACGCGTCGCTGCCGATCATGGCGTACAGCGCGAAGTATGCGTCGGCGTTCTACGGTCCGTTCCGCGAGGCGGCGGACTCGGCGCCGCGCATGGGCGCGAGCGATCGGCGCGGCTACCAGATGGACCCGGCGAACGCGCGCGAGGCGCTGCGCGAGGTGGCGGCGGACATCGCGGAGCAGGCTGATATCGTGATGGTGAAGCCGGCGCTCGCGTACCTCGACGTGATCCGCGACGTGCGCGCGGCGACGTCGTTGCCGGTGGCGGCGTACAACGTGTCGGGTGAGTACGCGATGGTGAAGGCGGCGGCGGCGCAGGGCTGGCTGGACGAGCGGGCAGTGGTGCTGGAGACGTTGACGGCGATCCGGCGCGCGGGCGCGGACATCGTGATCACGTACCACGCCAAGGAGGCGGCCCGGTGGTTGACGGAGCGGTGAGCGAGCCGGCGTCGGCTGAGGAGACGAGGTCCACGTTCGACCCGGGGGCGATCCGTGCGGTGGCGTTCGACGCGTACGGGACGCTGTTCGACTGGGACTTTCGCGTCGCGCTGGCAGAGTTCCTGTCGACGCACGGCATCGCGGCGGACGTCGAGGCGGCCGCGAAGATGTTCGCCTCCGAGGCGTTCACCGCCGTCAGCGTGTGGGCTCCGGGACATCGTGCCGAGGACGGCAAGCTCGACCGCAGCCGCATGCTCGATGGGCCGCTGCCGGAATGGATCTCGACGTGGGAGATGTGGCGCCGGCAGTTCGAGTACACGTTCGAGAAGCTTGGGCTGGCGGGCGACGCTGCGGCGGGAGCCAACCACCTGCGCCACGTGCTGACGCGCGCGCCGGCGTACGAGGACGCCTTCGAGGCGGTGGAGCGCATTGCTGCCCGCGGACTGATCATGGGGCTGATGTCGAACGCCGACGAGGACTTTCTGCAGGGCGCGGTGTCGCACAACCGGCTGCGGTTCTCCGTGATCCAGTCGTCCGAGTCGCTGCGCATCTATAAGCCTCACCGCGCGGCGTTTGCTGGCTTGTGCGCCCGGCTCGGGTACGCGCCACACGAAGTGCTGTACGTCGGCGACTCCGCGCCCACGGACGTGGCGGGGGCGCTGAACGCCGGCTTGCGAACCGCGTGGATCCATCGTCCCGACGCGCAAGCGGCTCAGGAAGCGCAGCCGCCGCAGGCGTCGGACCCGCCGCGGGAGGCGCCGCCGGTGCCGGATATGGAGGTCGCGACGCTGCTCGCGGTGGCGGAAGCGCTCGGGGCATGAACGTCGAACGTTCGCGCGCCGTGATGGAGCGTTCGCGGCGGGTGTTGCCGGGCGGGGTGAACTCGCCGGTGCGCGCGTATCGCGCGGTGGGCGGCGACCCGGTGGTGATCGCAAGCGGGCGGGGGGCGCGCGTCGTCGACGTCGACGGCAACGAGTACGTCGATTACGTCGGTGCGTTCGGGCCGCTGATCCTCGGGCACGCGCACCCCGCGGTGGTGGCGGCGGTGCAGGCGGCGGTGGCGCGGGGCACGGCGTTCGGCGCGCCGACGGAGGCCGAGGCGGCGCTCGCTGAACGGCTCACTGGTGCGGTACCGGGGCTCGAGCTGGTGCGTTTCGTGAACTCGGGGACCGAGGCGACGATGACGGCGTTGCGCCTGGCGCGCGCGGCGACGGGGCGCGACCTGGTGTTGAAGTTTGCGGGCGGCTACCACGGCCACGCGGACGGCTTGCTGGCCGCAGCGGGATCGGGCGTGGCGACGCTCGGGCTCCCGGATTCGCCGGGGGTGCCGGCCGCGTTCGCGGCGCACACGATCGTCGTGCCGTACAACGACCTCGCCGCAGTGGCGGCGGCGTTCGCGGCGCACGCGGGGGCGATCGCGGCGGTGATCGTGGAGCCGGTGGCGGCGAACATGGGCGTGGTATTGCCGGCGACGGGCTTCCTCGCTGGCCTGCGCGCGCTGTGCGACGCTGACGGCGCACTGCTGGTGTTCGACGAGGTGATCACGGGTGTGCGGCTCGCACGCGGCGGCGCGCAGCAGTTGTTCGGCGTGCGCGCGGATCTCGTGGCACTGGGCAAAGTGATCGGTGGCGGGTTGCCGGTGGGCGCGTACGGCGGCGCGCGGGCGCTGATGGAGCTGATGGCGCCGGTGGGCGCGGTGTACCAGGCGGGCACGCTGTCTGGTAATCCGCTGGCGATGGCGGCCGGGATCGCGACGGTCGACGCGCTGTGGGGCGAGCCGGACGCGTACGCGCAGCTCGACGCGCTGGGCGCGCGGCTCGAACGCGGGCTCGTCGAGGGCGCGACGCGCGCGGGCGTCGCGGCGGCGGTGGCGCGCTGCGGTTCGCTGCTGACGCTGTTCTTCCGCGCGACGACGCCCGTCGACTACGTGCAGGCTGCGGCGAGCGATACAGCGGCGTTCGCGCGCTTCCATCGCGCGATGCGCGAGCGCGGGGTACTGTTGCCGCCATCGCAGTTCGAGGCGTGGTTCGTGTCGCTTGCGCACACGGAGGCGGACATCGATCGCACCGCGGCGGCGGCGGCCGAGGCGCTGCGCGAGGTGGCAGCGACGTAGCGTGCGGGGTGCGCGCGTGGTCCTGGGGCAGTGGCGGCAGCGCGGCGCGAGCGTGCGCCGCGAGGTCTACGCGCTCTACCTCGCGTGCCGGGACGAGCGCGTGCCGTGGTACGCGAAAGTGGCGGCGGCGGCGGTGCTGGCGTATGCCGTCAGCCCGATCGACCTGATCCCGGACGTTATCCCCGTGCTCGGGTACCTCGATGACCTCGTGGTCGTGCCGCTCGGCGTGCTGCTGGTGCGGCGGCTGGTCCCGCGCGACGTGCTGGACGAGCATCGCGCCGCAGCCTCGGATCGGCTGGCGGCGGCGCCGCTGTTCACGTGGGTGGGCGCGGCCCTGACGGTCGCGCTCTGGTTGGTCGCAGCCGCGGCGCTGGTCGCGGTGTACCGGGCCCTGCGCTGACGCGGGCGCTCGCTATGCGTTGCTGAGCTTCCGGGGTAACCGTATACTCCTCTGAGCGCGTAAAGTGCTCAAGTTGTTAATCAATTGATTGACGTCGACGGGTGGTGGCGATGCAGCTGCGCTGCCAGCAGGATCAGCTACATCGCGGGCTGAGCGCAGTCTCGCGCGCGGTGCCGGCACGCACGGTGCTGCCGATCACCGGGCACGTGCTGCTTGAGGCCGAGGACGGGCGCGTGAAGCTCTCGGCGACCGACGCCGAGACGATCGCGATCACGTACACGATCCCCGCCACGGTGGCGCAGCCGGGCGCGATCACGCTGCCGTCACGGCTGCTCTCGGACTTCGTGGCGACGTTGCCGCGCGACGAGATCGAGATTGCGCTGGCGGAGCGCTCGCGGCAGGCGAGCCTGTCGTGCGCGCGGAACGCGGCGTCGATCGGTGGCATGGACCCGGACGAGTTTCCACCGATCCCGCCTGTGCAGGGGACGGGCGCGGTGCAGGTCGATCCGGAGCGGTTGCGTACGGCGCTGGAGCACGTGGTGTTCGCGGCGGCGACGGACGACTCGCGTCCTGTGCTGACGGGCGTGCATTTCGCCGTGGGCCCGGAGAGCATCCGGCTGGCGGCGGCGGATGGGTTTCGGTTGGCGGTGTACACGCTGGAGCTGTCGCAGTCCGGCCTGGAGCGCGACGTGATCGTGCCGGCGCGCGCTCTCGCGGAGCTCGCGCGACTGCTGCCGGAGGCGGAGCAGCCGGTGACGATGACGGTGAATACGGCGCAGACGCAGGTGCTGTTCGACCTGGGGCACGCGACGTTGATCGCGAACCTGATCCAGGGGACGTTCCCGAACTATCAGCAGTTGATCCCGGCGAGCTCGACGACGCGCTCGGAGGTATCGGTGGGGGAGTTCAAGCAGGCGGTGCGGCTGGCGTCGATCTTCGCGCGCGACGGGTCGGGGATCGTGCGGCTGATCGCGTCACCGGGCGTGGGCGGGCAGCCGGGCAAGTTGATGGTGACGGCGCGCGCGGACGAGGTGGGGAACAACGAGGCGGAGATCGATGCGCTGGTGGTGGGCGACGAGGCAAAGATCGCGTTCAACAGCCGCTATCTCATCGAGGTGCTGAACGTGCTGACGACAGACCGCGTCGCGACGGAGACGACGTCACCCTCGAGCCCCGGCGTGGTGCGGCCCGTGGGCGACGACCGCTACGTGCACGTGGTCATGCCGATGTTCGTGCAGTGGTGAGAAAAATTCTCACCAAAACTGTGCGGAATGACCCCTTCAAGCACGCCTGAGGTCTGATCACCCGTGCAGGCGATGCGGGCCGACAACTGGAATGCCTCGGCGATCTGCTTGAGCCTGCCCGCCTCGACTTCGGCCAGTACGAGCTCTCGCAGCGCCGCGCAGGTGCTCGCAAACTCCTCAGGGTTCCTGGGCAGAGGCACCGATGTCACCGCGCCCTGCCGATCGATGGCTGCTTCCAACGAAGCACGTTGCGCCCGGATCGCGACCACCTCCCGCTCGAGGTAGGCGTCATCCACCTCTCCGAGTTGGTACAGCCGCAGCAGCCGCTGATGCTGCTTGTCGAGCGACGTCAGGCGCTGCCTCGCCGCGCTGCGCTTGCGATCCGTGTCGGTGCTGTTCGCCGCGCGTTCCAGCTCAGCCAGCACAACTTCCGGACTTGAAAGCGCAGCAGTGAGCTTGCTGACGACCGCGTCTTCGAGGTCCGTCGCGCGCACGTACCGAGTCGCGCACCGGTCATGGTGCGGGCCAGCGTAGGCCCGGCGACAACGGTAGTAGCGATACTTCCCAAGCGAAGTCTGTCCCACCATCGACGCTTCACAGACGTCGCACCGGACGGTGCCGGCCAGCGGGTAGTCGTACTTCCGCTGAGCCGCGCGACGGCGTTCGGGATCGGACAGCCGATCTTGTACGGTCTCGAAGAGCGCATCCGACACGATCGCGGGTGTGGCGTCGGGAACCTCGATCCACTCCGAGGGATCGCGTGTCTCGACGACGCGGTGTCGCTTCCCGGTGATCGGGTCGCGGCGGTAGGAGGCCTTCGTCCGCCGAAAGGTCGACCTCGTCGCCGCGATCGCGGACCGCACGGACGTTTGGATCGCGCTCGATCCCTCGGCCAGCCCGCGCGCGGCATGGACGATCGAGGCGCTCGCACGGGCGGTGCCGGCACTGCGACGTGAGGAGCTCGCTGTTACTCAGGCTTCCGCGCCTGTAACCGTCGAAGCGCTGACGGCATCGGACGCGGAAGCGCAGCTGCGCGAAATCGCGCGCTCAGTGAAGGATCGACTCACCGCCGACACGTCGTTGCGGCCCTCGGACTTTGCCGTCGTCTTCCGCCAGGTCTCGCCTCACCTCGCACTGGCCCGACGTGTGTTCTCCGAGGCACACCTCCCGCTCGACCCGGCGTCCGGTGAGCGCCTGACCGAGCGCCCGTTCGGTGCGTGGCTGATGCGCCTGCTGCGGCTGGGCACGCACGGCTGGCAGATGCGGGACGTGGCCGAGGTCCTCGCGGCCGGATTCACCAATGCTGATCGCTGGGGACTACGCCCGGGCCACGTCGAGCTGCTGCGTCGCGTCGCGCGCGAGCATCACCTGTGGGCCGGGTTGGACGCGCTCCGATCGATGCGCGCCGCCGTCGCCGCCGACCTCGCAGCGAGGCCCCGGCCAGATGCCGATCGATGGGGCGACGCGGCCGGCGCCTGGACGGGCGCGGTGGAGTTCCTGGCGTTGTTGCTCGACCCTGCGACCGAGCGGACGGCAGGGGTACACGCACAGTTGCTCGACGAAGCGCTCTTCGGAGCCGCCGGCTTTGTGCCCGCCTCGATCGACCAGTACGCGACGCTCGACACTGAGATCGGTGCGCTGCGCGTGGCGCTGTCGGAGCTGCGCGCCATCGACGAGACGCTCGGCGCGCCTCCCATGCGGTTCGACGCCTTCGTCGCCATCCTCGAGGCGCGCATCCAGCGACCGAGCACGCTCATCCGCACGGCGGGCGGCGTGCTGCTCGCCCCGATGCACACGTTGCACGGGCTGCGGTTCGCGCACGTCTACGTCGCCGGGCTCTCCGAGGGCGAGTTCCCGGCGCCTCAGCGTGCGGGCGCGCTGCTCGACCGTGAGGCGCGCGAGGCATTGCACGCGGCCGGGCTGGATTTGCCGCCGGAGCCGCGCGCTGCTGAGGATGAGCTGTGGCAGACGGCCACCACGCGCTCCGAGCAG
>CAMDBZ010000074.1 GCA_945889565.1 Thermoflexus hugenholtzii JAD2
CAGCGTGATCTGCGCCGAAAGGACCTGCAGCCTTGCCGACGCCACGCCCGCCTGCGCCGTCGCAACATCGGAGGCCGCCGGCGGCTGCTGCAGCTGCTCAAGGCGCAGCTTCGCGGTCTGGACGTTGACGAGCGCAGTCTGCAGGCGGCGCTGCGCGTCGCGTTCGTCGAGGCGCGCGAGCACTTGGCCGGCCTGCACCGTGTCGCCCACGCCGACCTCGACGGCGCGCACGACGCCGCTCGTCTGGAACGTCACGCGGCTGGTGAGCGACGCGGCCGCGGTGCCCGCGGTGGTCAGCGTGCTCGCGAGCGTGCCGCGCTCGGCTGTGGCGGTCTGGCTGGCGGCGACCGGCGCGACGGCGTCGCCCTCCTGGAACCAGTAGCGGTACACGCCGTAGCTGGCGGCCGCGATCACCCCGAACGCGACGAGCAGCGTCGCGACCCGTCGCCACCGGGAGGGAGCGAGCACCATGCCGAGGTCGTCGAGTGTCTGTCCCGCCACGGTCACCCCCGCCAGCAATGCTATAGGCCAAACGGTATCCGATGGCAGCGTTGCCGTTCCTGTGCAGCGGATTAGGGCGCAGGGGGAGGCGCGAACGGCGCGCGGCCGGCAGCGGCGCGCCGTTCGCGCCCTCGGGCCTCGCGCCTCGCGACCTAGGCGGGCTCGGCCGCGCGGGCCAGGCGCTTGGCGGGAGGCGGCGGCGTGAACACCAGGAAGATGGTCCCCGCGCCCGCCAGCAGCGCCAGCGCCGTGAATCCGAACTCGTAGTTCCCGGTGACGTCGTAGGACAGCCCGGCCAGCACCGGCCCGGCCACGGAGCCCACGGTCACGGCCATCGACGACAACCCCATGATCGTGCCGAACGAGCGCGCGCCGAAGTACTCGGCCCGCATCGCGACGATCACCGGCACGCGCGCGCCCCAGGCCGCGCCGTTGAGCAGCGCGAAGGCGGCCACGGTCCACAGCGTGGTGCCAAAGGCGAGCAGCAGCAGCGCGACCGAGTGCATCAGCATCGCGATCATGATGACGTTGCGGGAACCCATGCGGTCGCTGAGCACGCCGGCCAGCGGTCGCGCGATGAAGTTCGTCGTCGTCTGCAGCGTGAGCATCGCGGCGGCAGTGGTCAGCGAGACGCCGAACGTCTCGACGACGTGTGCGGTGTAGTGCACCTGCGTCACCGAAACGACGAGCACCGAGGCCGCGTGGGCCATCGAGATGAACCAGAACGCGCGCGTGCGCAGCGCCTGCGCGGCGGTGAAGTTGACCTCGCCCCCGTGCGCGTGGACGCCCTCGTCCGACTCGAGCGTGTCGTCGTCGCGTGCGACGGGTGGGTCGCCGTCAGGCAACAGGCCATACTGCTCGGGCCGGTGCCGTACGAGCTGAGCGGCGGCAAGCCCCGACACCAGCACGATCACGCCGGAGACGTTCGCGACGTCGCGCCAGCCCCACGTTTCGAGCGCGCGCACGACCAGCGGCAGCGCGTACCCGCCGATCGGGTTGCCGAGCAACGCGATGCCCATGGCGAGCGAACGCCGCCGCACGAACCAGTTGACGACGGCGGTCGTGACCGCGAGGAAGCCGGCCATCGAGGCGCCGACCGACATGATGAGGAACGTCACGTAGAACTCGACGATCGAGTCGATGCGCGCGAACAGGAAGAAGCCGCTGCCGAACAGCACGAACCCTGCGCGCATCACGGCGCGCGGCCCGAAGCGGTCGAGCAACCACCCCTCGATGGGGCCGAGCAGCCCATCTTCGACGCGTGCGAGCGAGAACGCGCCCGAAAGCGCCGTACGGCTCCAGCCGAACTCCTTGCCCAGCAGCACGACGTAGGTCCCAAACGCTTGCTGCAACAGCCCAGAACCAAGCGCCTGCGTGGCCGCGCCCGCGCCAACGATCCACCAGCCGTAGAACGGCCGTCGCAATGTCCGCCGCAACGCGCATCCCTTCGGCTCGCGGGCACACGCCCGGGCGTGCGGCGCACTCTACGCCGGGGCGTCGTCACCGTCACAGGTCGGCGGGCGCCCAGGGGCACCTCAAGCGCAGCGAGCCGTGGGCCGCCCGCAGCTATACTGCGCACAGGCCCCGGTCCGCAGCGGCGCCGCCGCCCGGCGTGGCACTGAGGCGCCGGGCATGGCGGTGAGACGAGGTCTGCGTGCCCGGCCTCCACAGTCGCCGGCTCGGCCGCACCGGCCTGATGGTGGCGGAGCTCGGCCTCGGCGCGATGGACACCCCGGAGTCGCCCGAGGGGCCCGCGACGCTTACGACCGCGCTCGCGCTGGGCATCGACTTCGTCGACACCGCGCGCGAGTACGCGGGCAGCGAGTTCCTGATCGGGCAGGTCGTGCGCACGCGAGGCGGCGCAGACTTTCACATCGCCAGCAAGACGTTCAGCCACACACTCGACGGCAGCCAGCGCGATGTCGACCGCTCGCTGAGCATCCTCGGCGTCGACAGCGTGGCGTTGTACCAGCTGCACGACATCTCGACGCCGGAGGCGTGGGACCGCGCGATGCGTGAGGACGACGGAGCGCTGGCCGGCCTGCGCATCGCGCAGTACCGCGGACTGGTTCGCTACATCGGCATGTCCTCACACAGCCTCGACGTGCTGCGGCTGGCGATCGAGAGCGGCCAGTTCGACACCGTGATGCTCGAGTATTCGGCGTTCTTCCCGCAGACGGCGCCGCTGATCGAGCTCGCCGCCGCGCACGACGTCGGCGTGATCGTGATGCGGCCGCTCGGCGGCTCGGGGCGCACGAGCGAGCTGCGCGGGCGCATTGCCGCGGGGTACGCAGGGCTGCTCACGCCCGCGAACCTGCTGCGCTACGTGCTCTCGCACCCCGGCGTCTCGGTGGCGATCCCGGGCGCGCGCCACCCGTCACGCATCATCGAGAACGTCGCGACGGCCGCGGACTACGCGCCGCTCGACGCTGACGAGCGGCGCGCGCTGGAGGCGGCGACGGCGGAGCTCGCCTAGCCGCCGGCGGCGCCCTGCCGGAGACGACTAGAACACGGCGAGCGGATTGACCGGCGAGCCCGTGCCCCCGCGCACCACGAGCGGGGCGACCACCAGCATGAACTCCCAGCGCCCGAGCTCCGCACACGTGGCGGCCAGCGCGTCGAGGTCCGCGTTGTCGAGCAGCGGCATGCCGAGGTACGGGATCGCGATCTCGTGCAGCGGAAGCGCCACCGCCCGCCCACCGCCGACGTGGAACCCGGCGGGCAGGTCCTGCACCGCTGCGTCGAGCAGATCCCACACGAGCAGCGCAGCATCCGTGCCGTGCAGGAACTCAAGCGCCGAGCCGTGCACGCCGGGCATGCGGTCCATCTGGCCGTTCGCGAAGTCCGGCGTCGCGGCGTACCAGGCGCTCGCGCCCGAGCGCACGACCACGGCGTCGCCGGCGCGCGGCGTCACGCCCTGCGCGGCCGCGATGTCCTGCAGCTCCCAGCCGTGCACCGGCGCATCGAGCGTTACATGGGGCACGCCGCGGAAGCGCGGCACGTCGTACAGCACGCCCCGCGTCACGATGCCGTTCGCATACGCCGAGACGTCGCCGCTGCGCGCTCCCGTCGCGGTCACGTCCGCGACCGGGCGGCCGTTGTAGAGCTGCCCACCCGGCGCCGTAAAGATGTGGCAGAGCGCATCGAGGTGCGTGATACTCCAGCCGTGGAAGTTGATGCGCAGCTCGTCGCTCGACGACGACTCGCCGATGCGCATCGTCTGCTCGAACCCGGACGGCAGCTGCGCCCGCGGCGGCCCCTGCAACGCCAGCGCGAGCGACACCGTCCGGCCGTCGCGCACGAGGTGCGCAGCGGCGCGGCGCACCTCGTGCGTGATGTGGTTCAGCGTGCCCAGCCGGTCGTCCGGCCCCCAGCGGCCCCAGTTGCTCAACCGCTGGCGGTACGCGGCGTACTCCTCGACAGTCGGCGGTGTGCGATCCGCAAGTGACATCGACGGCCTCCCCTCACTACGAGCGCGAGCCTACCGCGCCGGCGCGCGCGTCGCTCGCCGGTCGGCTTGCGCGGGCGGCAGGTCGACGTAACCCCATCGACACAGGGCCGCAACGCAGCGTTCATGCACCGGCAACGGCGGCGTAACGTGCGGCCCATAGGCTCCGCGTGCGCACGTCGCCAGGCCGCGCGCTGAGCGGAGCATCGATGCGGCTCACCCCTCGCGAACAGGAAGCGCTGCTGATCGTCGTCGCCGCTGACCTGGCTCGACGCCGGCGCGCGCGCGGCCTGCGGCTCAACTACCCCGAGGCCGTCGCGCTGATCAGCGAAGCGATGATCGAGGCCGCGCGCGACGGTCGCAGCGTGCCCGAGGCTGCCGAGGCCGGCGCCGCCGTGCTGAGCGCGGACGACGTGCAGGACGGCGTCCCCGCGCTGATCCCGGTCGTGCAGGTGGAGGCCACGTTCCCCGACGGCACCAAGCTTGTCTCCTGCCACTCCCCCATCGGCCGCGGCGCGGCCGGCCACCACGACGAATACCTGCTCGCCGAGGGCGACATCGAGCTGAACGCCGGGCGCGAAACGGTCACCATGCGCGTCGCGAACAGCGGCGACCGCCCGATCCAGGTCGGCTCGCACGCGCACTTCTTCGAGGTCAATCGCGCGCTGCGCTTCGATCGCGGTGCGGCATTCGGCATGCGCCTCGACGTTCCCGCCGGCACGGCGGTGCGCTTCGAACCAGGCCAGGAGCAGACCGTGGCACTCGTGGCGCTGTCCGGCGACGCGCGCGCGCACGGCATGAACGCGCTCCCCGAAGGCGCCGTGCGCGACGGCGACGTGCGCGCGCGCGCGTTCGCGAAGGCGCGCGCGGGCGGCTTCATCGAAGATAGCGCGCCGCGCGCATGAGCCGCATCAGCCGCGCGCGCTACGCCTCGCTCTACGGCCCCACCACCGGCGACCGCGTACGCCTCGCCGACACGGACCTCGTCGTCCGCATCGAGCGCGACTTCGCCGTGTACGGTGAAGAGGCGGTGTTCGGCGGCGGCAAGTCGATCCGCGACGGCATGGCGCAGTCGCCACGCGCAACGTCCGCCGGCGGCACCCCGGACACCGTGATCACCAGCGTGATCGTGCTCGACCCCGTGCTCGGCGTGATCAAGGGCGACATCGGCATCAAGCAGGGGCGCATCGTCGCCATCGGCAAGGCAGGCAACCCCGACATCATGGACGGCGTGCATCCGGCGCTCGTGATTGGGCCCGGCACGGAGATCATCGCAGGCGAGCACCTGATCGCGACGCCCGGCGGTGTGGACACGCACGTCCACATGATCGCGCCGCAGCAGGCGTGGGCCGCACTCTCCAACGGCATCACGACGATGCTCGGCGGCGGCACCGGCCCCGCCGACGGCACGCGCGCCACGACGTGCGCGCCCGGCCCGTGGCACATCGGCCTGATGCTGCAGGCCGCGCGCGAACTGCCGGTGAACTGGGGCTTGCTTGCGAAGGGCAACGCCTCCGACGAAGCTGCGCTCCGCGAGCAGGTCGAGGCGGGCGCGTGCGGCCTCAAGGTGCACGAGGACTGGGGCACCACCCCCGCCGTCATCGACACCGCGCTCCGCGTCGCCGACGCATACGACGTGCAGCTGGCGATCCACACCGACACGCTCAACGAAGCCGGCTTCGTCGAGGACACCATCGCCGCGATCGCCGGCCGGACGATCCACACCTATCACACCGAAGGCGCCGGCGGCGGCCCCGCGCCCGACATCATCCGGATCGCTGGCGAATTGAACGTCCTGCCATCCTCGACGAACCCGACCCGTCCATTCACCGTCAACACGCTCGCAGAACATCTAGAAGTGCGGCCGGAAAGTCTTGCTGAGTTGGTTGCTCGCGATTCGTGAGATGACGGGGTAGACTCTTGGCACCAGGGTAGCGGAGGCGGAGATGCTGGGCAAGCGGTCGGTGCAGCGAGGGATGTTCGAGGCCGATCACGTGTTCGGAGACTTTGTGGGAAGGGAGACGTTTTACGGATTCCTGGCGAGTCAGCGGGGGGAACTGTTCCGGGACGAAGACTTCGCCATTCTCTATTGTGCGAGGAACGGCCGGCCGAGCGTGTCGCCGGGATTGTTAGCGACGGCCCTGGTGTTGCAGACGTTTTGCAACGTCTCCGACGACGAGGCGACTCAGCGAGCGACCTACGACCTGCGCTGGAAGGTGGCGCTCGGGATCGAGATGGACAGCCGTCCATTTGCGAAGAGCACGCTCCAGGAGTTTCGGGCACAGCTGATCGTACAGAAGGCGGCGGGGACGATCTTCCAGGAGAGTCTGGAAGCGGCGAAGCGGCACGGGTATTTCCGGCGGGAGCGGAAGCTCAAGCTGGCGTTGGACACGTCGAACATCCTGGGTCGGGGGGCGGTCAAGGACACCTACCATCTGCTGGCGGACGGGATTCTGGCGGTGTTGCGGATTCTGGCGGGGCAGGCAGGGCAAGAACTTGGCCCGTTTGGGCGCGAGCAGGGATATGGGCGCTACGTGAGTGGGACGAGTTTAAAGGGACAGGTGGAACTCGACTGGAGCGACGACTCCCAACGGCGCAGCTTTCTGCAGGAGATCGTGGCCGACGCCGACCGGTTGCTGGAAGCGGTGCGGGTGGTGCGTGGGGGACTGGAACCGGGGAGTCTGGCCGACACGGAGTTGGCTGAGGCGGCCGGAGTCTTGAGTCGGGTGCTGGGGCAAGACATCGAGCGACGGCCGGATGGGGCGGCAATCCGGGAGGGCGTGGCGCCGGACCGACTGGTTTCGGTCCACGACCCGGAGATGCGGCACGGGCGGAAGAGTGCCAGCAAGCGGTTCGATGGGCACAAGTGTGCCTTGGCGACGGACACGGACGATCAATTCATCACAGCGGTGGCGGTGACGGCGGGGAATGCGCCGGACGATGAAGCGGCCCTGGATTTGGTGAAGGACAGCGAGCAGCGGACGGGGTGCGAGGTCGAAGAGGTCTATGGCGACTGTGCGTTTGGCGACGGTGAGACACGACAGGCGTTTGCTGAGGCGGGTCAGCGTCTGATCGCGAAAGTGCCGGCCTGCACGAATCGGGGGCGCTTCCCGAAGACGGCGTTCGCGCTCGACTTGGACAAGATGACCTGCACCTGCCCGGCGGGAGAAGTGACCCGGACGCTTCGGACTCGGCAGAAAGGGGACCACGTATCGCACTTTGCCTTCCCGGCAGCAGTCTGCGCGGCTTGCCCCCTTCGAGAGCAGTGCATCCGGGGCAGCGGCGGGAGAGCGATCACGTTACATCCGCAAGAAGCCTTGCTCCAAGAGGCTCGGCGCGTCCAGGCGAGTCCGGCGTTCCAGGAGGTGCGACGGCGGCGGCAGACGGTCGAGCACCGGATCGCCCGGTGCATCCAACTGGGCCTCCGGCAAGCGCGCTACTTCGGGCGCACGAAGACGCTCTTTCAGGTGCTGCTCACCGCGGCGGTGGCGAACCTGACGCTCCTCGCGAATCTGGTCCAGGTGGGCTGATGCACTCGGATTGCCCCCGTTGGGGCGACAATGAGTCCACTCGGGGAGCCAGCGGGGTCTCTCACGTCGGTAAAACCGGGCGAGCGACACCGGTTGACCCGCACACACCGGCATTCCCACCAATTCTGGTCATCGCGGACCACTCAACGGGCCATTCACCATACTACGCCGGAAACTCGGGTTTCCGGCCGGACTTCTAGACAATAGCGTGCCGCTTGTGACAAAGAAGCAGACCTGGGTGCGCGTTTACATCCGGTCAACGCTCCAGGACTACCCCGCCGGACAATTCACCGCACAACTGAGAGGCGATCGAAATGGCGCACCGTTGGGCGTGCTGGCCCCAGCAATCCAGTCGGCGCAAATCATTCGCCA
>CAMDBZ010000075.1 GCA_945889565.1 Thermoflexus hugenholtzii JAD2
GGTAACAGTGGGGAGGACCGCAACAAGATCTCCCGCTCCTTCAACGACCAGCGCAGCAACCCCACGGAGGTCGCGTACGCGGGGTCGTGCAGCAGGTCGGACAGCCCGGCGAGGTGCCGGGGGCGGCCGATGCGCGCCGGGAGTCCCAGCACGTCTTCGGCCAGTAGTTCGATGCCGGGCAGGCTGGCTGCGCCGCCGGTGAGCACGACACCCGCCGACAGCAGCTCCTCCTGCGCGCCGCGCCGCAGCTCCGCGCGGACCATCTCGAACAGCTCTTCGGTGCGCGCCTGCAGCACCTCGGCGATCAGCCGGCGGCGTACCGTCTTGCGCCCCTCTGAGCCGAAGGCGTCGATCTCGACCTCGTCCGCCTCGTCCACGAGCGAGGGGATCGCGTGGCCGTAGCGGCGCTTCGTCTGCTCCGCGGCGGGCTGCGGCACGCGCAGCGCGACTACGAGGTCGCGCGTCATGTGCATGCCCCCGACCGGCAGCACCGCGGAGTGCACCACCGCGCCCTGCAGATAGACCGCGAGGTCCGTGGTGCCGCCGCCGATGTCCACCAGCGCGACGCCCTGCTCCAGCTCTTCCTGCGTGATCACCGCCTCGGCGGAGGCGAGCGGCTGCAGGATCAGCGAATCGATGCGCACGCCCGCGCCCTCCACGCACTGCATCAGGTTGTGCATCGCCGACGAGCCCGCCGTGACGACATGCGTCTCCACGTCGAGGCGCGACCCGAACATGCCGATCGGGTCGACGACGTGGTCCTGGCCGTCGACGACGTAGTAGCGCGGGATCACGTGGATCACCTCGCGGTTGTTGGGGATGTTGACGATGCGCGCGCTCTCCTTCGCGCGCTCCACGTCGTGCTCGGTGATCGGGTGGCGCGGATCGGCGATCGCGACGATGCCGCGCGAGTTCATCGACGACACGTGCGGGCCCGCGATGCCGACGTGCGCCGACAGGATGCGCGTGCCCGACGCGCGCTCGGCGCGGTCGATCGACGACGCGATCGCCTCCATCGCCGCGTGGATGTTGTCGACCATGCCCTTGGTCAGCCCGGCGGACGGCCCGATGCCCACGCCGAGGATGCGGATCTCGTTGCCTGCGCCCAGTTCGCCGACCACCGTGCACACCTTGGTGGTGCCGACGTCGATCGCCGCGAACGTCGGATTCGCCATTAGCGCACCACCAGCTCTCGCCCGAACCGCAGATCGATCTCGTTGGCCACCAGCGTCCCGGCGCGCACGCGCTCGAGCATGGCCGCCCACGCGGCGACCTTGTACTCGTAGTCCCGCGCGTCGCCGAAGACGGCGCTCGGGCCCGCCGCCACGCGCACGACCACGCCCCGCGTGCGCTGGAACTCGAAGCGCTCCGCCTTCACGCGCAACCGCGCGAGGCTGCCGTCCGTGCTCAGCCGCGACACGACGGCCACCGCGTCGGCGTCCGCCTCGCGGCCCGCGCCGAGCGGCGCCGTCGCGCCCAGCTCGTAGATCGTCGGCGCGCCGTCCGCGGGGGGCCGTGCCGTCCGCAGCACATGCCCGCGCTCGTCGATCACGGTGCGCACGCCGGCCGCCTGCCAGTAGCCCCAGCCCTGCTGCTCTGTGACGTCCACGACCACCCCGCGCGGCCAGTCCCGGCGCACGCGCGCGCTCGCCACGCCGGGCAGCGCCTGCACGCGCGCCGCCACGGCGCCGGCGTCGAGCGTGAGCAACGATTCGCCGCCGGCGTCGGCGGCCGTCGCGATCATGCGCGCATCGACGATCTGCGCGCCCAGCACCTGCACGTCACGCACACGTAGCGTGTCGCCGCGCACGAGCCACGCACCGCCGGTCGCGAGCGCGAGCGCCGCGCTGCTGCCGCCCACCGCCCAGCCGATGCGTCGCCACGGGAACGCCGGCCGCTGCGGTCGCGGCGCGGGGGCCGCGCCGAGCCGGTAGCGTGCCTGCGACAGCGCGCGTGGCGGCGGTCCGCTGAACGGCCAGCGTGGCTTACGCATAGGTGCGCGCCTCCGCATGCCGCTCCAGCGCGAGCTCCACCAGGCGCGTGATCAGCGCCGCGTAGGAGAGCCCGGCCTCCTGCCACAGCCGCGGGTACATCGAGATCGGCGTGAAGCCGGGCAGCGTGTTCACCTCGATCACGCGCACGTCGTCCTCCGCCGTCACGAAGCAGTCGACGCGCGCGAGGCCTGCGCAATCGAGCGCGCGGAAGGCGCGCAGCGCGTACTGCTGCACGCGGCGCGCGGTGTCCTCCGGCAGCGGTGCGGGCACCACCAGCTCCGTGCGTGCGTCGGCGTACTTCGCCTCGTAGGAGTAGAAGTCCGCGTGCGGCCGGATCTCGCCGAGCGGCGACGGCTGTGGGTCGGCGTTGCCGAGCACGGCGCACTCGATCTCGCGGCCGTCGATCGCTTCCTCCACCAGCAGCTTGCGGTCGTAGCGCAGCGCGAGCGCGAACGCGGCGACGAGGTCCTCGCGCGTGCGCGCGCGGCTGACGCCGAGCGACGAGCCGCCGTTCGCGGGCTTCACGAAGCACGGGTAGCCGAGCTCGGCCTCCAGGTCGCGCAGCGCCTCCGGCGCGGGCGCGCGCGCGCCGTCGTCCTGCAGCACGCGGTAGCGCGCTTGCGACAGCCCAGCGGTGGCGAAGCTCGCGCGCATCAGCGCCTGGTCCATGCCGGCCGCGCTCGCGGCGACGCCGGAGCCGACGTACGGCAGCTCGGCGAGCTCGAAGAGCCCTTGCAGCGTGCCGTCTTCGCCGTTGCGCCCGTGCACGATCGGGAACACGACGTCCGCGCCGCGCAGCGCCTCGAGCACGGCGGGCGTCGCGAGCAGCCCCGCGCCCGCGTCGTCGCCGAGCGTGTCCGTCGCGCCCGCGTCGACGAGCGCGAGGCGGCTGCGCGTCTCGCCGGGGTCGAGCCAGCGGCCGCCGCGCGTGATGCCGAACGGCACCACCTCGAAGCGCGTCGCGTCGGCCTCGCGCAGGATCGAGCGCGCCGAGGTCACGGACACCGCGTGCTCCGGCGAACGCCCGCCGCACACGACGGCCAGCCGCATGCGCGCGCCGCTCATTGCGCGGGCCCCAGGCGCGCGAGCACGAGCGGGCCCAGTTGCTCGATGTCGCCTGCGCCGAGGGTGAGGAAGACGTCGCCGGGCCGCAGCTCGCGTGCGGCGAGCTCCAGCGCTTCGCCCAGCGTGCCGATGTAGCGTGCCGCGGGGCGCGTCACCTGCGCGGCCAGCGTCTCGGCGTCGCTGCCCGCGTCGGCCTGCTCGCGCGCTGCGTACGTGGCGGTGACGTAGAGCGCGTCGAGTCCCTCGAAGCACGTGCGAAAGCCCTCCGCGAGGTAACGCGAGCGCGAGTAGGTGTGCGGCTGGAAGCAGCCGATGAGCCGCCGGCCCGGGAAGCGCGTGCGCGCCGCCTGCACGGTCGCGCGTACCTCAGTCGGGTGGTGCGCGTAGTCGTCCACGATCGTCACACCGGCTGCGTCGCCAACGAGCTCGAAGCGGCGGTGTACGCCGCCGAACTCCTCGGCCGCCTGGACCGCGCGGTGGAAGTCGACGCCCGCGCGCATCGCCATCGCCAGCGCGCCCAGCGCGTTCGCCACGTTGTGCCGTCCCGGGATGCGCAGCGACATGCGCCCGAGCTCGGCGCCGTCCAACAGCACGACGCACTCGAGGCCGCCGCGGTCGTTGCCGCGCACCTGTACGGCGCGCCACTCGGCCTCGTTGTCGAGCCCGTAACGCTCGACGCGCGCGCCGGCCGCGCGGCGTGCCTCGCCCAGCGCGAACGCCGCGGGTGAGTCGGCGCACACGAAGAGCGTGCCATCCGCCTGCACACGCGCTGCGAACGCGGCGAACGCCTCGTGCAGCCGTTCCTCGCTGCCGTAGTAGTCGAGGTGATCGACGTCGATGTTCGTGATCAGCGCCAGGTGTGGCTCGTACTGCAGGAACGCCCCCGCGTACTCGTCCGCCTCGACGACGGCGAGCCGTCCCGCGCCGTCGCGCGCGTTGCCGTCGAGGTCAGGCGAGTCGCCGCCGGCGAGCACGAGCGGGTCGAGGCCGCCGCGCAGCGTCATCAGCGCGGCGAGCGTGGTGGTGGTGGTCTTGCCGTGCGTGCCCGCGATCGCGAGCAGTTCGCGTCCCGCGACCAGGCGCCGCACCATCTCTGCGCGCACGATCACCGCGACGCCGCGCTCGCGCGCGGCCTGCAGCTCTGGGTTGTCCTCGCGCGCGGCGACGGTCGTGACGACGAGCTCGGCGCGGCCGACGTTCGCCGCGGCATGGCCGAGGTAGATCGTTGCGCCGGCAGCCTGCAGCCGCCGCGTGTGCACGGAGTCCGCGATGTCCGAGCCGGTCACGACGTGCCCGCGCGCGAGCAGGATCGTACCGATCGCGGACATGTGCATGCCCCCCGCGCCGACGAGGTGTACCCGCTGCGGGATGGCTTCGCCACCCTGCTCCGGTCGGGTGCGCAGTCGCGCCATCACGCGGCCACCTCTTGCAGCAGTGTGGCCAGCCGCGATGCGGCGTCTGGACGCGCGAGGCTGCGCATCGCGTCGGCCATGCGCGCGCGCGCCGGCGCGTCGGCGAGCAGCCGCAGCGCCTCGTCGGCGAGCCGAGCGAGGTCGCGCTGCTCGAGCACGCGCGCTGCGCCACGGGCGGCGAGCAGCCGCGCGTTGTGCGCCTGGTCGGAGAACGCGCCGGGCACGACAATCGCGGGCAGTCCGAGCGCCGGCAGCTCCCCCAGCGTGGACGCACCGCCGCGCACCACGGCGAGGTCGGCGGCGGCCATCGCCCAGGCGAGCTCGTCCGTGTAGCCGAGCAGGTGGTAGCGCGCGCGCAGCGTTTCGGGCAGCCGGTCGCGCTCCGCGCGCAGCCATGGCTCGTGCTCGCGGCCGGCGACGTGGACCAGCTGCGCGCGCTCCAGCAGCTGCGGCAGCGCGGCGGCGATTGCGCGGTTGATGGCCTGCGCGCCGAGCGAGCCGCCGGCGACGAGCAGCGTCGGCAGCGCCGCGTCAAGCCCGAAGCGCGCCTGGCCCTCGTCGCGCGTCGCGCGTGCGAACTCGGCGCGCACCGGGTAGCCCGTCACGAGCGAGCGGCCGCGCGGCAGCGACGGCAGCGACGCCTCGACCGAGCACGCCACGCGCGTGGCGAAGCGCGCGAGGAAGCGCACCGCCCAGCCGGGGCGCACATCTGGGAGGAACACCACCAGCGGCACGCCCGCGCGGTGCGCCGCCCAGCCGACGGGCGCCGCGGCGTAGCCGCCCGTCGCGAACACCGCCGCGGGCCGGTCGGTGGCGAGGCGGCGGCGCGCACTGCGCAGCCCGCGCAGCAGCTGCAGTCCGCCGACGACCATGCGGCGCGGCCCGCCGCGCAGCTGCGCGGCGGGCACGCCGCGGTACTCGATGCCTGCGGCGGTCGCGAGCGCGTGCTCGGGCCCGCGCTCGCTGCCGTAGTAGACGAGCTCGCAGCCGCGTGCGCGCAGCTCCGCGCCCACGGCGAGCGAGGGGTAGGCGTGCCCGCCCGTGCCACCGCCGGCGAGCGCAAACATCATCGTGACCCCCGGCCGGCGGGCGCGGCGGAGCGCAGCACGCCGCGCGTCGGCGCCTCGCGCGCGGGGTCGGCGAGCGCGGCGGAGCGCGACACCGAGAGCAGCACGCCGACCGCGGTGAGCGTCGCAATCGTCGCGGAGCCGCCGTAGGACAGGAACGGCAGCGGGATGCCCGTGAGCGGGATCGAGCGTGTCACGCCACCCGCGTTGATCAGCAGTTGGAACGCGAGCCACGCGCACACGCCTGTCGCCAGCAGCGAGCCGAAGCGGTCCGGCGCGCGCTGCGCGATGCGCAGCCCGCGCCACAGCAGCAGCGCGAACAGCAGCAGCACGGTCACAACGCCGATGAAGCCGAGTTCCTCACCGATGATCGCCAGCACGCCGTCCGTGTGCGAGCCGGGGATGAAGAAGAATTTCTGGCGCGACACGCCCAGCCCGAGCCCGCTCAGCCCGCCTGATCCGAACGCGACGAGCAGCTGCAACGTGTGGAAGCCGAGCCCGGACGGATCGTCCTCGGCGTGCGTGAAGGAAAGGATACGTTCGGTGCGGTAGCCGCCGCTCGTCACGAGCACGACGAACGCGAGCGCACCCGCGCCCGCGAGCGCGAGCACGTGCGTGAGCCGCGCCCCGGCGACGAAGAAGAGCGCCCCCGTGATCGCGGCGACGATCACCGCCGTGCCGAGGTCCGGCTCGAGCATGATCAGCGCGCCGACGAGCCCGACCATGCCGACGAACGGCAGCACGCCGAGCGAGAGATCGCGCACCACCTCGCCCTTCGCGGCGAGCCACGCGGCCATGTAGATGAGCACCGCGAGCTTCGCGAACTCGCTCGGCTGCAGCGCGGGCAGTGCTGCGGCGGGCTGCACCCAGCGCCGCGCGCCGTTCTGCTCCACGCCGATGCCGGGCACGAGCACGGCCGCCAGCGCGACGAGCGCGACGAGCATAATCAGCGGGCTCAGTCGCAGCAGCACGCGGTAGTTCACCGTCATCGCGATGAACATGCAGCCCATGCCGATCGCGATGAACACGATCTGGCGCTTCACGAAGTAGTTCGCGTCGCCGTACTGCGCGTAGCCCAGCGCGTACGACGAGGAGTACACCGCGATCAGCCCGACGACGGTGAGCACCATCAGCACGGCCAGCAGCGCGTAGTCCGGGCCGTGCCGCAGCACCGGCGCGCGCTCGGCGCGCTCGGCGAAGGCGGGGCCGGCCACCCCGCCGCGCGGTGGCATGCGGCGCGCGCCCATCACGCGGCACCTCCGCCCAGGCGCGCGACCGCTCCGCGGAACGCCGCACCGCGCTGCTCGAAGTTCGCGTAGGCGTCGACGGACGTGCCCGCGGGCGCGAACAGCACCACGTCGCCCGCGCGCGCCAGTCGCGCTGCGGCCGCGACCGCCGCCTCGACGTCAGCGACCTGCTCGATGGCGGGGCCGCCGCCGGTGGCGACTGCGTCGCGCACGGCGGCCGCGAACAGCTCGCCGGCCTCGCCGAACGCGATCACCGCGCGACAACGCGTGGCGGCCTCGCGCGCGAGCGCGGCGAGCGGCAGGTCCTTGTGCCGGCCGCCGAGCAGCAGCACCAGCGGCTCCGTGAACGCGCGGATACCGGCCAGCGTGCGCTCGGGCGTCGTGGCGATCGAGTCGTTCACATACTGCACGCCGTCGACGATGGCGACGGGCTCGAGGCGGTGCGGGATGCCGGTGAACGCGCGCACGGCTGCCGCTGCGGCCTCGTCGCCGACGCCGAGGCGGCTCGCGATGGCCACCGCCGACAGCACGTTATCGACGTTGTGGTCGCCGCGCAGGCGGATGTCGGCGCGCGGGAGCACTGCGTGCTCGCGCCCCTGCTCGCGCCGCACGACCGTGTCGCCGGCCAGCGTCACGCCGTCGCCGGGCAGCGCGTGCACGCGCGCGGTGTAGGCGACGCGCCCGGGCGCCTCGCGGCTGAAGGCGAGCGCGACCTCGTCGTCGGCGTTGAAGATCGCCGTGTCGTCGCTCGTCTGGAACGCGAAGACGCGGCGCTTGAGCGCGACGTATGCGTCCCACGTGTAGCGGTCGAGGTGGTTCGGCGTCACGTTCGTGACGCATGCGAGCTGCGGGCTGCGCGACACGGTCTCGAGCTGCGTGTGCGAGAGCTCGAGCATGACGCGCGTGGTCGGGCCGATGCGCTCGAGCAGGCCGAGCAGCCCGACGCCGATGTTGCCGCCGAGCACGTAGTCGGCGCCCGCAGCCTCGAGCATCGCGCCGACCAGCGCGGTGGTCGTGCT
>CAMDBZ010000076.1 GCA_945889565.1 Thermoflexus hugenholtzii JAD2
GGCTGCCGAAGCGGCCGAGCGGCGGGCCGAGCACTTTGCGCGGCGTGACGGCGAGGCCCCGCACCTGTTGCGCGGCGAGCCTGCGCACGCCAATGGCGCGTAGCGAGACGGGGTACGCGAACACGCCCTGCGTGGCGCGCGCCTTGATGGCCGCACGCAGCTCGGCGGCGGTGCGGCCGACGAAGAGCGTGCGCGACGCGCCGACCTCCTCCAGGAAGTGCGCGTCGCTGCCGCCGGTCTCGGCGAGGTGATAGCGCTCGCGGTTGGCGCGGCGCGCGCGCGCGCCCGTGACGCGCCCGGCGGGTGTCTGGTTCGCGATCTCGATGCCGTCGGGCAGCGTCTCCGGGTCGGCGGCGGCGAGCAGCTGCTCGAGCGCACGCTGGCCGACGGAGCGCGTGAGGTAGGAGAACGGGTGCGGGATCACGACGAGCCCACCCGCGCGGTGCACCGCCGCTATGCTCTCGGCGAGCGGGCGGAACGGGCGCAGCGGTTCCTCGACCCACAGGCCGAGGATATGGCCGGCGCGCGTGGTGAGCTCGATGCCTGGGACGAACTCGAACGGGTACGGGTGCTGCGCGTGCAGCTCGCGCGCGCGCAGCGCGCCGCGGATGTCGTCGTGGTCGGTGACGGCGATGACGTCCAGGTCGGTGCGTAGCTCGACGTGGTCGAGCAGCGCGCGCGCGTCGGCCATGCCGTCGCCGTGCGCGGTGTGCAGCTGCAGGTCAGCGGCGCTGAAGCGCTGCAGCGCTTCGGGCGGCTCGGCGCCGGCGGTGGCTGGGTCGGTGTGGTGGGGCATCGATGGTCATTGTACGTGGTCGCCGTGGGAGCCTAGCGGGCGAGGCCGGACCACACGGGGCTGAGCGCGAACCACTGCTCGGGAGCGCGAGCGATGCCGCGCTGGAGGGCGGCGGCGACGGCGCGGTGCGCGGCCGCGAGGTCGGCGGCGCGATTGCCGGTGCGCCGCAGTGCGAGCGGCGGGTCGAAGACGACGCGAAAGCCGCTGCCGTCGCGCAGCGCGAACGCGGGCACGACCGCGGCGCCCGTGCGCAACGCGAGCTCGGCGACGCCGGTGGGCAGGGGTGCGCGCTCGCCGAAGAAGGCGACGGGTGTGCCGGTGCCGAGCACGTCGCGGTCGCCGAGCACGGCCACGGCGCCGCCGCGGCGCAGCACTTCGATCGCCGCGCGCGCGCCGGCAAGGCCGGCGGGTGCGAAGCGCACGCCGGGCGTGGCGCGCGTCGCCTGCACGAAGCGGTCCAGCCGCGGCGGCCGCAGGGGCTCGGTGAGGATGAGGAGCTCGGAGCTGATCGCTGCGACGGCGCGGCAGAAGAACTCCGGGTTGCCGAGGTGCGCCGAGAGCGCGATCACGCCACAGCCGCGGTCGGCCGCGTCGAACCAGTGGTGCAGGCCGTCAGCGCGTGTGACCGCGTCGAACGGGGCGGCGTCGCGGAGGTACGGGAGCTTCGCGAAGTCGGCGTAGTAGTAGGCGGCGGAGCGCACGCAGCCGCGCGCGGCGCGCGCGAGCGCACGCGGCGCCGCGGCGGGACCGAGCGCGTGGCGCATGTGGTCCGCCGTCACGCTGCGCAGGCGGGGAGAGAGCGCCCACGCGAGTGCGGCGGCGAGCGTCGCTGCCGCGTGCAGGGCGCGCGCCGGCAGGCGCCCGGCGACGCGCACCAGCAGCCACAACGCGAGCAGGTGCAGCACTAGGCGGAGTCCGCGGGGCGATCCGCGAGCCAGAGCCGGCGGAAGATGTACCACTGCTCCGGGTGGCGGCGCACCATCGGTTCGAGCGCGTGCATCACGGCCTGCGTGAGCGCTTGCACGTCGCGCTCCTGGTCGCCACTCGGCTCGAAGGCGACGGGGGTGACCTCGGCGGTGACGCGGTCGCTCCAGGGGTCGATGCGCGGGAGCGTGGCGGCGACGACGGCGGCGCCGGCGCGCAGCGCGATGCGCGCGGGGCCGTCGGCGACGGCGACGGTGCTGCCGAAGAACTGGACCTCGACGCCGCGGGCGGGAGCGGCCTGCGGGACGTCGATCAGCAGCGCGACGACGCCGTTGCGGCGAAGCGCCCGCAGGACGCTCGGGCCCATACGCTCGGCGGCCACGATCTGCATGCCGAGGTGGCGGCGCGCGCGCAGCACGCGCTCGTTCAGGCGGCTGTCGCCGAAGGTGTCGGCGACGGCTGAGATCGGATAGCCGTGCCCGGCGAGCGCGGCGGCGCCGAGGTCCCAGTTGCCGAAGTGCAGCGTGACGAACACGATGCCGTTGCCCGTGCGCGTAGCGTCGAGGACGGACCAGCCGTCGAAGGCGACGCGATCGCGCACGTCCTGCGCCGTGATCGCGTCGAAGCGCAGAAAGTCGACGAGGTATCGCGCGTAGTTCGCGAACGAGCGCCGTGCGGCGCGGCGGGCGGCGCGCGGGTTGTCACGCAGCACGTGGCGCATGTTCTCAATGCAGCGGCGCCGGCCGCCGCGCCACGCGACGTAGGCAAGGGTGCCCGCAGCGGCGGCGAGCGCGTAGCTCACGCGCAACGGGACGCGGCGGGCGAGCGCGACCGCGGCGCGGAACAGCAAGTAGAAGGCGATCGCGCGCAGCTGCGGCCTCCGCTTCCCACCGCAGTCATGCTCGGACCGCGGCGCACCGCCGCGATGCTACGACACCGGGGCGGTGGCCTCACCGGCGATGAACGCCTCGAGCCGGTTGCGCGCGATGTCGTCGTGCAGCTGCTGGGGGGGCGACTTCATGAAGTACGCCGAGGGCTCTACCAGCGGCCCGCTGATGCCGCGGTCCAGCGCCAGTTTCGCGCAGCGGATGGCATCGATCACCACGCCGGCGGAGTTGGGGCTGTCCCACACCTCGAGCTTCGTCTCCAGGTTCAACGGCACCTCGCCGAACGTCGTGCCCTCGATGCGGATGTGGCACCACTTGCGGTCCTTGAGCCACGGCACGTGGTCGGAGGGGCCGACGTGCACGTCGGCGTTGGGCAGCTCGTAGTCGATCTGCGAGGTGACGGCGTTCGTCTTCGAGATCTTCTTGGATTCGAGGCGCTCGCGCTCCAGCATGTTGAGGAAGTCCGTGTTGCCGCCGAAGTTCAGCTGGTACGTGCGGTCGATGCGCACGCCGCGGTCCAGGAAGAGGCGGGCGAGCACACGGTGGAGGATGGTCGCGCCGACCTGCGACTTGATGTCGTCGCCGATGATCGGCAGGCCGTGCTCGGCGAAGCGGGCGCCCCAGTACTGCTCCCGTGCGATGAACACGGGGATGCAGTTGATGAAGGCACAGCCGGCGGCGAGCACTTGCTCGACGTACCACTTCGTGGCCTGCTCCGAGCCGACGGGGAGGTAGTTGATGACGACGTGGGTGTTGGTGCGCTTGAGGATGCCGACGATGTCGGCGGTCGGCCCGGGCGCCTTCGTAATGATCTGCGACAGGTACTTGCCGAGGCCGTCGTGGGTCATGCCGCGGTCGACGCGGACGCCGCTCAGCGGCACGTCCGCGAAGCGGAAGGTGTTGTTCGGCGGCTCGTAGATCGCCTCCGAGAGGTCCTTGCCGACCTTGTTGATGTCGATATCGAAGGCGGCGGTGAACTTGATGTCGCGGATGTGGTAGCCGCCGAGCACGGGGTGCATGAGGCCGGGGATCGACTGGCCTTGCTCAGCGTCGCGATAGAACTCGACGCCCTGGACGAGCGAGGACGCGCAGTTGCCGACCCCGATGATCGCGACATTGATCGGCTCAGCCACGCAGCACGCCCCTCCCCTGCCTCGCACGCCGCGTCCGGGCGCGCCTGACTTGGACTGTACGCGCGCGCGACCAATCCGACAAATGCATCGATGTACATCGTAACATAGCTGTTACTTATACTTGGCGCATGGATGCGTTGCTCGGTCCGCCCCAGCTCCACCTGCGCCAGCTCGCCTACCTGCGGGAGGTTGCTCAGCGCGGCAGCGTGACACGCGCAGCGGCGGCGCTGGGGGTGAGCCAGCCGGCGCTCTCGCAGGGGCTGGCGGAGCTGGAGCGGCGGCTGGGGGCGTCCCTGCTGGAGCCCGCGGGCCGCGGGCGGCGGCTGACCGCGGCCGGTGTCGAGGTGCTCGCGTTCGCGGAGCGCACGCTCGCGGGCGCCGCGGAGCTGCAGGCGCGGCTGCGCGCTGACGCAGCGGGCGACGGCGGGACGCTGCGCGTCGGCATGATCGACGCGGCAAGCCTGTCCCTGCTCCCCGGCGTGATCCGCGCGTACCGCACCGCGCACCCGGGCGTGGCGCTGCAGGTGCGCGTGGCGACGAGCGGCGAGCTGGTGGCGGGGCTGCGCGCGTTCGAGCTGGACCTGGCGTTCGCCGTGGGGCCGCCGGACGCGGACCTCGTGGCGGTGGTGGTGGCCCGCGAGCCGCTGGTGATGTGCGGGCCGCCCGGCGCGGCGGGCGCAGGGACACCGCCGGACGACGCGGACTGGGCGCTGTACCCGGCCGGCTCGCGCACGCGCGCGCTCATCGATACGGCGCTGGCGCAGGCGGGGGTGCGCCCGCGCGTGGTCGTCGAGAGCCCGAACCCCGAGGTGTTGCGACAGCTGGTGGCGCTCGGCCTCGGCTGGAGCGTGCTGCCGGCGGCCGTGGCGGCCGCGTCCGGGGATGCGCTGGCGGTGGGCGCGACGGTCGCGGAGCGCACGGTGTGGGGGCTGCAGCGGAGGACAGCGCCCGTGGACGCGCGCGCGGCGGCGTTCCTGGAGGCGGCGCTCGCGGCGGGTCGTGCGGGGGAGCAGGACGGGCGAGGGCGGGTACGCGGGTGAGGGTGAGGAGGGTGAGGCTGCGGAGCGTGGCTCGTGCGGCGCTCCGCAGCCGGTCAGTCGAGGGTGGGGCTTAGGCGGCCTTGCCGATCTTGTACATCTTGGTGCCGCAGACGGGGCAGCTGCCCGAGGTGGCGGGCTTGCCGTTCTTCATCGTGACGGCGGCGGCGTCTTTCATCTCTCGCTTCTCACGGCACTTGAGGCAGTAGGCCTCCATGGCTCCTCCATTGGTATCCAGCTCGTCGTTGGCCACCCCCTGTCGGCATCCAGCCAGCGCATGGGGCCATTCATGGGTAACGCAGCAATTGGGGGGTGTCAAAGGCGACGCCCCTATTGACGATACATCGTCTCAGTCCGCAAACACGCGGTACGGGTGCCACGTACGCGACGACGCAGCTTGCACGAGCGCCGCGAGGCGGCCGTCCGGGCCATACGCGCGCGCGCGCAGCTCAGGTTGGATCGTGGCGCCGGGGCGCGGCTCGAGCTCGAGCGTGCGGCCCTGGCGGGCGGCGCGCAGCTCGTCGGGGCCGAGCAGCACGGCCGGCCAGCCGGTGAGCACGGCGTCCGGCGCGTGGACGAGCGCGTCGATGGCGCCTGCCTCGAGCCGTTCGACGGCGAGCGCGAGCGGCACGGCACGCTCGGCGGCGAACGGTCCGACGGCGGTGCGGCGCAGCGCACTGACGTGCGCGCCGACCCCGAGCGCGCGGCCGAGGTCGCGCGCGAGCGCGCGCACGTAGTAGCCCTTGCCGCACTCGATGTCGACGGTCGCGACGGGGGCGGCGAAGGCGGTCAGTCGCAGCGCGTCGGCGCGCGCGGGACGGGCAGCGAGCTGCAGCGGCTGGCCGCGGCGCGCGGCGCGGTACGCAGGCTGGCCGCCGCGCTTGATCGCGCTGTACGCGGGCGGCACCTGCGGGTGCTCGCCGACGAAGAGGGCGAGCGTCGCCGCGATCGCGGGGCCGTCGAGCGCGCCGATGTCGCGCGTAGCGACCGCGACGCCGGCGGCGTCGTCGGTGTCGGTCTCGACGCCGAAGGTGATCTGCGCGGTGTACCGCTTGCTCGCGTCGGTGAGCGCCTCGACGAGCCGCGTGGCCTCGCCGAGCGCGACGGGGAGCACGCCCGTGGCGAGCGGGTCGAGCGTGCCGGCGTGACCGACGCGGCGCACGCCGGCGGCGCGGCGGATCGCGCGCACGACATCGAACGAGGTGATGCCGGGGGGCTTGTCGATGTTCAGGAAGCCGGCGGGCACCGCGGGCACGCGGGCGTTAGAGATCGCGACCCTCGCCGTGCGCCACGTTGCGCATGAGCGAGGTGAGGCGGTCGCCTTCGGCGATCGAGTGGTCGAGGAAGAACTGCAGCCGCGGGATGCGCCGCAGGTGCAAGCGCTTCACGAGCATGCGGTGCATGAACGGCTCGGAGCGCGTGAGTGCAGCGAGCAGCTCGCCTTCATCGGCCGGCTCGCTCGCGGGGTCGCGCAGCAGGCTGACGTGGATGCGCGCGGTGGCGAGGTCGGGCGCGACCTCGACGCGGGTGATCGAGAGCATCGCGTCGGTGAGCGCGGGGTGCTTCACCTCGCGCAGCAGCAGCTCCGCAATCTCAGATTGCAGGAGGTCGGCGACCTGCTCCATGCGGCGCGTCATGCGGTGGTGCGTGAGCGGCCCGCGGGCCGCTAGCGCGTCTGCTCCATGTGGTAGCTGACGATCTCGTCGCCTTCGGCGAAGTCGCTGAAGCCGTCGATCTGGATGCCGCATTCGAAGCCGGACGCGACCTCGCGCGAGTCCTCCTGGAAACGCTTCAGGCTCTCGATGCGACCCTCGTGTAGCTGCTGCCCGGCGCGGAACACGCGCGCCATGCTGTTGCGGCGGACGGTGCCGTCGCGCACGTAGCAGCCGGCGATGGCGTTGCGGCGGCCGAGGCGGAACACCTGGCGCACCTCGATGCGCGCGTCCTCGCGCTCCTCGAACACCGGCTCCAGCAGGCCGCGCACCGCGCGGTTCACGTCGTCGAGGATGTCGTAGATCACGCGGTACTCGCGGATCTCGACCTTTTCGGTCTCGGCGAGGCGGCGCGCGCCGGTCTCGGGCTGCGTGTTGAAGCCGATCACGACGCCGTGCGAGGCGACGGCAAGGTTCACGTCCGACTCGTTGATCGTGCCGGCGGCGGCGTGGATCACCTTGACGTTGACACCCTCGACGCTCGCGCCTTCGAGCGCGCGCACGAGCGGCTCGATGGAGCCCTGCACGTCTGTCTTCAGCACGATGTTGAAGTCGCGCACCGCGCCGCGGTGGATCTCGCCGAAGAGGCTGTCGAGCGTGACGGGCGCGGACGGCGTGCCGCCCCCCTCGAGGCGGCGGCGGCGCGCCTCGGTCTCGGTGCGCGCCTCGCGCTCGTCGGCGGCCACGGTGACGCGCTCGCCGGCGGCGGGCACCTCGGCGAGGCCGAGCACGATCACGGGCGTCGACGGGCCGGCCTCCTTGAGCCGCTTGCCGTCCGCGTCGGTGAGCGCCTTCACCTTCCCGAAGCCGAGGCCCGCGATCACGGTGTCGCCGACGCGCAGCGTGCCGGTCTGCACGAGCACGGTGGCCACGACGCCGCGGTGGCGGTCCGTCGACGCCTCGAGCACCACGCCGACGGCCGGGCGGTGCGGGTTGGCGCGCAGCTCCTGCAGGTCGGCGACCAGCAGCACGGTGTCCAGCAGCACGTCCAAGCCCTCGCCGCGCTGCGCGGAGATCGGCACGACCACCTGGTCGCCGCCGTATTCCTCGGGCACGAGGCTGAGCTCCATCAGCTGCTGCTTGACGCGATCCGGGTTGGCGTTGTTGGCGTCGATCTTGTTGATGGCGATCACGAGCGGGACCTCGGCGGCGCGCACGTGGTCGATCGCCTCGCGGGTCTGCGGCATCACGCCGTCGTCGGC
>CAMDBZ010000077.1 GCA_945889565.1 Thermoflexus hugenholtzii JAD2
GCGCCGCGCCCTCGGCCAGCGCTGCGGCCGCCGCTCCCGCTGAGGCAGCCACGGCAGCCGCAACGCCGCCCGCCGCGAGCGCGGCCGCAACCAGCGCCGCCGCCGCCACGCCCGCCGTGGCGACCGTCGCGCGGCAGGTGCCTGCTACAGCGGCGGCGCACCACGGCGGCGTCGTGGTATCGCAGTACCACCTGCCCTCGCCCACGGGCCTCATCGGCGCGATCGGGCTGGGCGTCGCGTTCGCGCTGATGTGGATGGCGCCGGGGCCGAACTGGCTCGAGATCGCCGGCGTGCCGATCAGCGCCACGGTGGTGGTGCTACTGCCGATCGCCGCGCTGTTCGCGCTGCTCTTCCTCAGCGGAGAGTTCCGCACGCTTGGCCTGTTCGCCGCGCGCAGCGGTCGCACCTCGGCTAAGTGGCGCGAGGGCCGCACCACCTGGGGCCGCAGCGAGGAGTCGCGCCGCATCGACCAGCAGCGTGCAGTCGCCACGCTCGCCGGCGACCGCTTCGCCTTCCCGAGCCCACAGCACCCGGACTACCGCACGCATGTGAACCTCCCCACCCCCTCACTCGCGCTCGAGTTCGGCGGCGGAGGCGGCGAGAAAGTCTTCCCGGACATCCTCGTCGTGCGCTACCCCGGCAACTACCCCGTGATGGTCGCGCAGGTCGAAACGCGGGAGACCGTGACGCGCGAGCAGGCCGTGCACGTCTGGGCCCAGCTCGAAACCAGCGAGGCGCCGCTGTACATCTACGTCCCGTCCGGCCTCGGCACGATCGCGAAGGACTACGCGCGCTCCGCCGGCATCCGCCACGCCAGGATCCGCACGTGGCGCCGCCAGCCCGGCGGCATGATCGTCGCGGAGGTCTAAGGAGCCCACCCGCGCTCGGCGAGGGCTTGACGCGCTAGCACGGCTGTTCTATCGTCCTCGTGCGTACGGATGTTCGCATGACGGAGGTGGGACGTGCTGTTTGCACTCGTGCTGGGCGTACTCGTCGGCGTGGCCGCAGCGGCGCTCATCGGCCAGTGGCGGGCCGACGCCTTCGGCGGCCGCGAGGAGCGCCTCCGGCTGCCCACACCAACCGGGCCGGTGATCCGCGCACGCCACCGCCGCCGCGCCGCCTGAGTCACTCGCCGTGACGGGCAAGGGTCGCAACTGCCTGTCCTCGCGCCACTGACGACGGCGACCCGCGCGCGGGCTAGTCGGCCGGCTGCCGGCGGCCGGCTGACCTCGACGCGATGACTGAGGGACTGAGCGGCGGCAGCCGGTACACTGCGTCCGGTGCGCATCCTCGCGATCGACGTCGGCACGGGCACTCAGGACATCCTGCTCTTCGACGCGGGCGGGCCGGTGGAGAACTGCCCCAAGCTCGTCGTGCCGTCGCCCACGACGATCGCGGCGGCACGCATCCGCCGCGCCACCGCCGCCGGTCGCGCGCTCGTCATCGACGGGACGATCGCGGGCGGCGGCCCCTGCTGGTGGGCGCTCGAGGATCACCTGCGCGCCGGACTGCCGGCGCACGTCACCCCCTCCGCCGCGCTGACCTTCGACGACGACCTCGATCGCGTGCGTGCGAGCGGCGTACACGTGCTCGCCGGCGACGCCTCCGCGGCCGACGCCGCCGCGCGCCTGGACGCCGAGCGCGTCACCTTCGGCGACCTCGACCTCGCGGCGATCGGCGCCGCGCTCGGCGCGTTCGACCTCGACGCGCGCTTCGACGGTGTCGCGGTCGGCGTGTTCGATCACGGCGCAGCGCCGCCCGGTGTCTCGGACCGCCGCTTCCGCTTCGACTACCTCGCGCGCACGCTCGCCGCCGACCCCGATGCGCGCGCCTTCGCCGCCACGGCCGAGACGCTGCCCCCGGAGCTGACGCGCGCACGCGCCGCGCTCGCCGCCGCGCCCGCCGGCGTGCCTGCGGTGTTCATGGACAACGGCCCCGCGGCGGCCCTGGGCGCGCTGCACGACCCGGTCGTGGCTCGCACCCGCCGCCGCTGCATCCTCAACGTCGGCAACATGCACGTGCTCTGCTTCCTGCTCGACGGCACGCGTGTCGTCGGGCTGTTCGAGCACCACACCGGCGAGCTGCCAGCCGAGCGCCTCGCGGACTTCGTCGCGGCGCTGCTCGCGGGCACGCTCCAGACCGACGCGGTGTTCGATTCGATGGGCCACGGGGCCCTCTACACCGGGCTGGACACGCAGCGCGGCCCGTTCGCCCCTGAGGTGCTGGCAGTGACCGGCCCCCGCCGCGAGCGCGCCATCGCCGTGCTCGCCGAGCGCGGCCTGCGCCCGCACGCGGCCGCGCCGCACGGCGACATGATGATCAGCGGCTGCTTCGGACTGCTGGACGGCTTCGCCTACCGCGTCCCCGGTGCGCGCGAGGCCGTCGCGCAGCTGCACGAAGCCGGCACGCCCGCGTGAGCGAGCCGCGACCCGCCATCGTCGCGCTGCTGCTGGACGCGTTCGAGGCGTGCTGTGCGGTCGCCGACGCGCTGCCCGCGCCCGCGCGCGGCCCGGCGCTCGGACGCGTGAACTCGGGCGGCTGGATCGTCGCGCACCTCGCCGCGCAGATCGACGCGTGGTGGAACGTCGGCGCGCAGCAGCGGCCGCCCGACGCCTGGCTCGCCGAGCACGCCGCCGCCTTCGCGAGCGGCGCAGCGCCGTCCGCGCCGCGCTTCGCCGACGCACGCGCCGCACTCGACCGCGCGATCGCGAACGCACGCAACTACATCGACGCTCTCGACGCGGACGCGCTCGCCCACCCGGCGCCGTGGCGCGGCAGCCAGACTGCCGGCGCGCTCGTCGCGCGCGGGTGCGCGCACGCGTTCGTGCACGCGGGAGAGCTCGCGGCGATCGGGGCGCTCGTCGGCGCACCGGACGCACAGCTGCCCGGCCCGCTCCGTCACTCCAGCGGCCACTCGAGCGGTGAAGCGTAGCCGGACAGCGTATGGGCGGCCCGCGCTAGACTCAGAGCCATGTGGACGGCCGTGCTGGCGTGCCTGATCGCGGCCGCGGTGTGCCTGACGGCCGTCGTCTCTCTCGACGCGGCGGACCGCGACCTGCTCGGCGTACGCGACCTCGCGTTCCGCGGCGTGTTCGTCTCCGTGCTGCTCGCGCTGGGCATCGGCTCCACGGGCGCGCTGATCGCGGTGCTCCAGCCGCGCGGCAGCGACGACGGCGAGGCGGAGGACGGCGCGATCGTGCTCGCGCACATCCAGTCGCAGGCGGCCCGCCGGGCCGCCCGCGACGCGTTGTCGAGCCGGCTGCAGGAGAGCGCCCAGCTCGCGGACATGCAGCTCGAGGGCGCGGACGAGGTGCGCTTATGGCGCAACCGCGTGCAGAGCTGGTACGACGGCACGTACCTGCTGCTGCGCGAGCGCGTCTCCGCGCAGGCCGCGGAGCGCTTCTCGCGCGCGCCCGCGCGGGACCGCCGCTTCGTGCGCGCGGCCACAGCGGAGCATCGCGAGTGGCTCGGCAAGCTGCACGGCTGGCGCGACCAGCTGGGCCAGATCGCACGGCGCATCTAGGTCGCTCGCCGCGACCGGCAGCTCCAGCGTGCGTTGCGTCGCTCGGGGCTAGAGCGGGTGACCCGTGATCGCCGTCGTGTTACCGAGGTAGGGGCGGAGCACTGCCGGCACCTCCACCGAGCCGTCGTCGCGCGCGTACTGCTCCAGCAGCGTCGCCAGCGTGCGCGGCAGCGCGAGGCCGGAGCCGTTGAGCGTGTGCAGCAGCCGCACGCGACCGTCACCGTCGCGGTACCGCAGGTTCGCGCGACGCGCCTGGAAGTCCAGGAAGTTCGAGCACGACGACACCTCGAGCCACTCGCCGGAGCCCGGCGCCCACACCTCGATGTCGTACGTCATCGCCGACGCAAACGTGACGTCGGCAGAGGCGAGGCGCAGCACGCGATAGCGAAAGCCGAGCGCGCGCACGATCGCCAGCGCGTCCTCGAGCAGCGCCTCCAGCGCGTCCCACGACGCGTCCTCCTCGACGAACTGCACCATCTCCACCTTGTCGAACTGGTGGCCGCGCTTGATGCCGCGCACATCGCGGCCCGCGCTCATGCGCTCGCGGCGGAAGCACGGTGTGTACGCCACGTGGCGCAGCGGCAGCGCGGCCGCGGCGATGATCTCGTCGCGGTACATGTTCGTGACGGGCACCTCCGCGGTCGGCACGAGCCAGAGGTCGTCCTCCACGTCGTGGTACATCGTGTCGGCGTACTTCGGGAGCTGCGCGGTGCCGACCAGCATCTCGCCCTTGACGACGAACGGTACGTACACCTCGTCGTAGCCCTGCTCGCGGTGCACGTCCAGCATCCACGTGATCAGCGCGCGCTGCAGCCGCGCGCCGTCGCCGTGCAGCAGGTAGAAGCGCGACCCCGCGATCTTCGCGCCACGCTCGAAGTCGATGATGCCCAGGCGCTCGCCGATCTCCCAGTGCGGCGCGGTGGCGGGCACGTCCGGCGCCGCGTCGCCCGCGGCGGGACGGGGCGGATCGACGCGGTGCTCGATGCCCGTCGCCCCATCGCCCTCCAGCACCACGAGGGCGTCGTCCTCGCCACCCTCCGGCACACGATCGTCGAGCACGTTCGGCAGCTCGAGCAGCTGGCGATCGAGGATCGACTGCGTGTACCGCAGCTTGCCCTCGAGCTGGTCGAGCGCTTTGCCCGCATCGCGCTGCTCGGCGATGCGCCGTGCGCGCTCGTCGGCGTCGCGCACCGCGCCGATCGCCTTGCTCGCGACGTTGCGCTCCGCGCGCATGCGCTCGACCTCGACGAGCAGCGCGCGATGCTCGGCGTCCAGCGCGAGCACGGCGTCCAGCGGCAGCTCCATCCGGCGCAGCTTCGCCAGCGCCCGGATGCGCTCCGGCTGCTCCCGGATCAGCTGGGGCGGCAGCATCAGCGCGCCCCGGCTTCACGCGCGCGTGGCGCGCGCGCAGCGACCGCGGCCGGCGTACGAGGCTCGGCGCGCGCGGCAGCGATGGCCGCGAGGCCGAGCCGGCGCACGTCGTCCGGCACTGCCGTCGTGCCCGTGCCGTCCGGGCGCGGCAGGGGCGCCGCCGCCGCGAGCTCCGCCTCGCTCACCCAGCGCCAGCCGAGGTCGTTGTCCGGCAGCTCGGCCGTCCCCGCACCGAGCGGACGCGTGAAGTAGACGAAGTCGATGTGCTGGTGCGGCGTCACGTCGGCGATGTCGTACACGCCGATCGTCACGGGCGGCGGCAACTGGCGCGGTAGCGCAGGCAACGCGACCGCGGGCAGTGCGACAGCGCTCGCCGCCGGCAGCACCGCCACGTCGAGGCCGGTCTCCTCGCGCACCTCGCGCAGCACGGCTTCGATGGGATCCTCGTCCGGCTCGATGTGCCCGCCCGCCGGCAGCCAGAGGCCGAGCCGATGCCAGTGCAGCGCCGTGCGACCATCCCGGCTCACGAAGCCGCTGACCGTAAAGTGTCGCTCCACCGGGCCGAGCCTAGCAGCAGCGCCGAGGCCGGGCAACGCGCGCCGCGCTCACGGCGCGCCCGCCGCGCCGTCCAGCCAGCCGAGCTCGAACACGCGCAGCGACGCGACCGTCGCGAACACGCCCGGCTGCCGCTCGACCGCCGTGTCCGCCTGCTGCGACTGCACGACGGTCATACCCGCCGCCACCGCCGCGGCGACACCGGGGATCGAGTCCTCGATCGCGAGGCAGCGGGCCGCCGGCACGCCGAGCAGCGCCGCCGCGTGCACGTAGATGTCCGGCGCCGGCTTCGCGCGCGCCACGGCGTCCGCGGCCATCACCACGTCGAACGCGGCCGCGAGGCTCGCGCTCGCCAGCGTCAGCTCCACCCAGCGCGGCAGCGACTGCGACGCGACCGCGAGCGGCAGGCCGCGCGCGCGTAGCGCCGCCAGCAGCGCGTGCGCGCCGTCGAACGCAGGCAGCCGTTGCGATTCCAGCTCGGCGCTGACGAGCGTGTCGTAACGCGCCGCGATCGCCTCGGGCGGCTCGTTGAGCGCGTAGCGCTCGCGCAGCCACACCGCAAACGCTTCGATCGACGCGCCGATGAACGCGGCGTACTCGGCGTCCGTGAGCACGTGCGGGGCGACGAGCCGGCGCGAGGCGGCGCGATGTACCGGCTCCGCGTCGACGAGCACGCCGTCGAGGTCAAAGATCACGGCCGCGATCGGCGCGGGTGCGGGGCGCGTCAGCGTGCACCCTCGGCGATCAGCTTGAGCCGCCACAGCGAGTCGCGCAGGGCCTGCCGTCGGTGGGGCCGGTGCAGCACCTCCTCCAGCAGCCAGCCGAGCGGGCCGCTGGCGGGCGTGTAGCCGGTTTCCATGCTCACGTGCACCTCAGCGGGGCCCTCCGCGCGCAGCACCCACGTGACGGCGCCCACCGCCGTGGGTACCCCGTTCGCTGCGTACGCCAGCAGCCGCGGCGCCTCGTCCGCCGCGAGCACGAGCTGCGCCCGCTCGCTGCGCAGCGGCAGCGGCAACCGGAACGCGAGCGCGTCGCCGTCCTGCGCGAGCTCCGCCACCGCGGGGCCGAACCAGCGCGCGCGATGCTCCGGCTCGCGCACGAGCGTGTAGACGGCGTCCGCCGCCGCGTGCACGTGCACGTCCTCGCGCAACAGCCGCATCATCCACCGCGCTCGCGCAGCGCGGGAAAGAGAATCACCTCGCGGATCGACTGCTCGCCGGTGACGAGCATCACCAGCCGCTCCACGCCGATGCCGAGGCCGCCCGCCGGCGGCATCCCGTACTCCAGCGCGAGCAGAAAGTCCTCGTCGGCAAGCTCGACCTCGTCGTCGCCGCCCGCTTGCTTCGCGGCCTGCTCCAGCATGCGCTCGCGCTGCTCCACGGGATCGTTCTGCTCCGAGTACGCGTTTGCGAGCTCGTAACCGAGCGCGAACAGCTCAAAGCGCTCGGCGAGCGTCGGGTCGTCCGCCCTGCGCTTGGCCAGCGGCGAGAATTCCGCGGGATAGTCGAAGATGAACGTCGGCTGGATCAGCTTCGGCTCGACGAGCGCCGACATCAGCGCGTCGAGCGCGGTGCCCCACGACGCATGCTCGTCCACCGGCACGCCGCGCTCGCGCGCCAGCGCGCGCAGGTCGCGCACGTCCGTGTGCGCGGTGTAGTCGATGCCGGTGTGCTCGTGCAGCAGCGCGCGGTACGTGGTGCGCGCCCACGGCTGCGCGAGGTCGATGGTGTGCTCGCCGTGCTCGAGCTGCAGCGAGCCCGTCACGTCGAGCGCGACGTGCTTGATCAGCGCCTCCACGTTGCGGGCCACGTCCTCGTAGTCCGCGTACGCCTCGTACGACTCGAGCAGCGTGAACTCGGGGTTGTGGCGGCGGGAGATGCCCTCGTTGCGAAACACGCGCCCGAGCTCGAACACCCTGTCGAAGCCGCCGACGAGCAGCCGCTTGAGGTGCAGCTCCAGCGAGATGCGCAGGTAGAGGTCGCGGTCCAGCGCGTGGTGGTGCGTCACGAAGGGCCGCGCCGCCGCGCCGCCCGCGTGCTCCTGCAGCACCGGCGTCTCCACCTCGATGTAGTCGCGCGCGTGGTGCCATGCGCGGATCGCCGCGAGCACGGCGGCGCGCCGCCGCGCCACCTCGCGCGCGCGCTCGTTGGCGATCAGGTCGAGGTAGCGCTGGCGGTAGCGCGTCTCTACGTCGGTCAGGCCGTGCCACTGATCGGGGATCGGGCGGATCG
>CAMDBZ010000078.1 GCA_945889565.1 Thermoflexus hugenholtzii JAD2
CTCGCCCGCCGCTCCGCCATCCTCATCCTCATCGCCGTCGAGCTCATGCTCGCCGCCGTCTCCATCAACATGGTCGCCTTCGCTGCATACCTGGACCCCAGCCGCTTCACCGGCATCATCTTCGCCATATTCGTCATCACCGTTGCCGCAGCCGAGGTCGGCCTCGCGCTCGGCATCGTCCTGCGCCTCTTCCGCGACCGCGCCTCCGCGAACGTCGACGAAGCCAGCAGCCTGAAGTGGTGACACCGCGCCGCCCGGCGGCGTGCGCGCGCGCGGCCCTGCCGCACGCTACGTAGTAAGGGGACACAGCATGGGCATGGAGCAGGTCGTGCTCTTGCCGGCCATCCCGGCCGCCATCTTCGTCGTGCTCGCCCTCTTCAGCGCGCTGCTGCCGCGCCGCGGCGACTGGCTCGCCATCCTCGGCATGGCCGTCGTCGTCGTGCTCGCGCTCGCCGTCGCCTTCCACTTCCAGGACTTCTTCGCACTCGGCGAGTTCGCCCCCGGAGGCGAGAACGCCTACGCCTTCGACTGGCTCAACCTCGGCAACGGCACCTTCCAGATCGACTTCAGCACGTACGTCGACGCGATCACCGTCGTCATGCTGATCGTGGTCTCCGTCGTCGCGCTGATGGTGATGATCTACTCCGTCGGCTACATGCACGGCGAACCGCGCTACGGCTGGTACTTCGCCGCGCTCTCGCTCTTCGTCGCCGCCATGCTCACGCTCGTCACCGCCGGCAACCTGATGATCCTGTACTTCGCGTGGGAAGCCGTCGGCCTCGCCTCCTTCCTGCTGATCGGCTTCTACTGGGAGCGCCGCTCCGCCGCGGAGGCCGCCAAGAAAGCCTTCCTCACCACCCGCATCGGCGATGTCGGCCTGCTCATCGGCATCATCCTGCTCTGGCGCGAGGCCGGCACGTTCGACATCCAGGAGATCATCCACTTCGCAGAAGCAGGCGGCTTCGACGAGAAATACCTCACCATCGCCATGCTCTTCCTGTTCATGGGCGCCGTCGGCAAGTCCGCGCAGTTCCCCCTGCACGTCTGGCTCCCAGACGCCATGGAAGGCCCCACGCCCGTCAGCGCGCTCATCCACGCCGCCACCATGGTCGTCGCCGGCGTCTACCTCGTCGCGCGCATGCTCCCCGTGTTCGACGTCGTCCTCGTCGCCCGCGACGTCGTGCTCTACACCGGCCTCATCACCGCCTTCATGGCCGCGACCATGGGCCTGGTCGCCAACGACATCAAGCGCGTGCTCGCCTACTCCACCGTCTCGCAGCTCGGCTTCATGTTCGTCGCGCTCGGCCTCGGCTCACCTACCGCCGCGATGTTCCACCTGTTCACTCACGCCTTCTTCAAGGCGCTGCTCTTCCTCGGGTCAGGCTCCGTCATCCACGCCACACACCAGCAGGAAGTCGAGCACCTCGGTGGACTCTGGCGCAAACAGCCGATCACCACGTGGACCTTCGTCATCGGCAGCCTCGCCCTCGCCGGCATGATCCCGCTCGCCGGCTTCTGGTCCAAGGACGAGATCCTGCACGCCGCGAAAGACAACCTCCCCGTCTTCATCGTGCTCGCCACTACCGCCGGCCTCACCGCCATCTACAGCACCCGCCTCGTGATGCTCACCTTTTTCGGCGAGCCGCGCGACCGCCACGCGTACGAGCACGCGCACGAGTCGCCGCCGATCATGACGCTGCCGCTGCTCTTCCTCGCCGGCTGCGCCGCTGTCGCCGGCTTCGTCGTCTACGACGGCGTGGGCAAGGCGCTCGGCTTCGCCGGCGGCATCGGCAAGCTCATCTACGGCCACGAACCGGAAACGTTCCACTTCGACCGTGACCTCGCGACCTTCGCACTCGCCGTCGCCGGCGCCGGCATCGGCCTCGGCGTCATCTACTGGTGGGGCCGCGCCGAGCGCGCCACCCGCGCCCGCAGCTGGGCGCCCGAACTGCACGCCCTGCTCGTCAACCGCTACTACATAGACGACCTCTACCAGACGCTGATCAACCGCGTCGTACTCGGCGCCGCCGCCGTCGTCGCCATCTTCGACAAGCGCGTCGTCAACGAGACCGGCGTCGATGGCGGCGCCCAGACCATCGGCTGGCTCGGCCTGCGCCTCAAGTTCCTGCAGACCGGCCGCATCCCCAACTACGCGCTCGCCATGGTCGGCGGCATCGTCACGCTCTCGCTCGTCGCGTTCTACACGTCCTAGCTCCGAGGAAGGCCCACGCACGATGTCGCCCAACGACGCCTACCTGATGCTGGCAACCTTCCTGATCCCGCTCGGCACCGCCGTGCTGCTCATGCTGGTCCCCAGCAAGGAGCGCAGCGCAATCATCGGCATCACCGCACTCGCCTCCTTCGCCATGTTCGTGATCGCCCTCTACCTCTTCGTCAACTACGACTTCGAGGGACCGCAGTTCCAGGGCGTCAAAGCGTGGACCTGGATGGAGAACGCCGGCGTCCTCGGCGAACGCGGCATCCAGCTCAAAGTCGGCATGGACGGCATCGCCGCCCCCATGGTGCTGCTCACCGGCATCGTGATCATGCCCGGCACCTGGGTGTCCTGGAAGCTCCACCACCGCACCAAGGACTTCTTCATCCTGCTCTACCTGCTCGTCGCCGGCGTCTTCGGCACCTTCGTGATGCTGGACCTCTTCTTCTTCTTCCTGCTCTACGAGACCGCCGTGCTCCCCATGTACCTGCTCATCGCCGTGTGGGGCTCCACCCGCAAGGAATACGGCGCGATGAAGCTGATGATGATGCTCGTCGCCGCCTCCATCCTCATCTTCACCGCCATCTTCGCCATCTTCACAGAGGCCGGCCTCGGCACCTTCGACCTGCCCAGCCTCTTCGCCGCCGACTACGACCCGCGCATGCAGAAAATCTTCTTCCCGATGATCGCCATCGGCTGCGGCACCCTGGGCGGCATGTTCCCCTTCCACGGCTGGTCCCCGGACGGCCACGCCTCCGCCCCCACCGCCGTCTCGATGCTCCACGCCGGCGTGCTGATGAAGCTCGGCGCGTTCGGCATCATCCGCCTCGGCTTCCAGATCCTCCCCGAAGGCGCCGCGTTCTGGGCCCCCGCGCTCATCTTCATCGGCATCACCGCCGCCCTCTACGGCGCCATCTCCGCGCTGCGCCAGACAGACCTCAAGCTCATGACCGGCTTCTCCTCCGTCTCGCACATGGGCTACGTCTTCCTCGGCCTCGGCACCCTCAACGTCGTCGGCATGACCGGCGCCGTCCTCCAGATGTTCGCCCACGGCGTCATGACCGCCCTCTTCTTCCTGCTCATCGGCGGCATGTACGACCAGGCCCACAACCGCGACATCCCGAACTTCTCCGGCATGGCCAAGCAGATGCCGATCTGGGCCATCTTCTTCATCCTCGCCGGCCTCGCCTCGCTTGGCCTCCCCGGCCTCTCCGGCTTCGTCGCCGAGCTGCACATCTTCGTCGGCGTCTTCCGCGCCTACCCGATCGTCGGCGGGCTCGCCGTCCTCACCGCCGCCATCACCGCCACCTACCTCCTGCGCATGTTCGCCGCCGCCTTCTTCGGCGAGTTCAACCCGCGCTGGAGCCACCTCCACGAGATCACCTGGGCCGAACGCGCCGGCGCCGCCGTGCTCGCCATCGCCATCCTCACCCTCGGCCTCTGGCCCAGCCCGTGGGTCGATCGCATCTCCACCACGCTCGCCCAGACCATCCCGGGAGTCGCGCTGTGAGCGATCTCAACTTCGATTACACGCTGCTCATCCCGGAGCTGATCCTCGCCGCCGCCGCCGGCTTCGTGCTGCTCGCCGACGCCTTCCGCCGCGAGCTCCGGCTCAACCGCACCCTGCTCCCCGGGTTCACCGTGCTCGCCGCCGCCGCCGCCGGCCTGAGCAGCCTCGCCTGGCTCGACACCACCGACGACTTCGCCACCCTGCTCGCCGTCGACAACTTCACGGCGTTCTTCCGCGTGCTCTTCGCCGTCACCCTCGTCACCGTCGTCATCGGCTCCTACGAGTTCGTCGCCCGCGAGATCCGCCACCAGGGCGAGTTCTACGCCATGCTCCTGCTCGCCACCCTCGGCGCCAGCGTCATGGCCGCTGCGCAGGAACTGCTGACCGCCTACATCGGCGTGGAGCTGCTCTCCTTCTCCCTCTACGTCGCCGTCTCGCTCGCCAAGCGGGACACGCGCTCCGGCGAGGCCGGCCTGAAGTACGTGCTGCTCGGCGGCGTCGCCTCCGCCACCCTGCTCTACGGCCTCAGCCTCATCTACGGCGCCGCCGGCTCCACCAGCTATGCCGAGATCGGCGAAGCGTTCGCCGCCGGCACCGCCAACGTCGAACTCCCGCTCGTGCTCGGCCTCGTGCTCGTGATCGCCGGCCTCGGCTTCAAGATCTCCGCCGTCCCCTTCCACATGTGGACCCCGGACGCCTACGAAGGCGCCCCCCTCCCCGTCACCGCCATCCTCTCCGCCACCTCCAAAGCCGGCGCCATCGCGCTGTTGCTGCGCCTCTTCTCCGGCCCGCTGCTCCCCGTCAAAGACGACTGGCAGTGGATGCTCGCCGTGATCGCCCTCGCCACCATGGTCGTCGGCAATCTGATCGCGCTACAGCAGACCAACATCAAGCGCCTGCTCGCGTACTCCTCCATTGGGCAGGTCGGCTACATGCTGATGGCGCTCGCCACCGTCTCGGACGCCTCCGCCTCTGCGCTGCTGCTGCACCTCGGCGGCTACACCGTCACCAACCTCGCCGTCTTCATGGCCGTGATCGCCTTCTACAACCGCCAGCGCAGCGAGGCCATCGCCGACTTCCGCGGCCTCGCCGAGACCAACCCCTACCTCGCGTTCGTGATCGCCGCCGGCCTCTTCTCGCTCAGCGGCATGCCGCTGCTCGCCGGCTTCACCACCAAGTTCATCCTCTTCCAGGCCGCCGCCCAGGACGGCTACCTCTGGCTCGTCAGCATCGCCGTCGTCATGAGCACCATCTCGCTCTACTACTATCTGCAGGTGATCCGCCTCATGTACGTCCGGGAGCCCGACGGCGCGCCCACACCTGACCCCCAGACCGGCCGCCTCGACCGCCCCAACCTCCGCTGGCGCACCTCGCCTGCCAGCTACGCGGTCACCGCCCTGCTCCTGCTCGGCACCATCGCCATCGGCCTCTACGCCGCCCCCCTCCTCGAGGCCGCCGACGACGCCGCCGCCGTCCTCTTCCCCACCTAGCGCGCCCGCTCACACATTGCGCGACGCGGATCGAGCGCGCAGGCAGCCAGCCGCAGCACGTCACAGCGTCAGCGCGCCCCATCCCCGCCACTGACCGCAGCCCACTGCGGCGACAGCGGGCACACCCCGCACCCGCCGCGCGAGCACCACAATTCCTGCAACCGCAGCAACCCCTGCGCATACAGCGCCCCACCGTTGCGCGGCACGTCGACGCCCGTCGCGCGCTCCCGGCCCGCCCCCGTCACGGCGAGTGACGCGAGTGACCCCGGCGCAGCAGCTGGCTCACGTGAGCTCAGCGCTCGATTGTTCCGCGTCACGTCGAGCCCCATGACGCGCACGACCTCGTGGCCCGTGCCCGTCACGGCGAGTGACTGCGCCAGCGCGCGCGTGCGGCCGTACGGACGTGGCGCCGGCCAGCGCGCCGCCAGCCGCGCGTTCGCCGCAGCCAGCGTCACGTCCCCGAACGCCGCAGCCGCCGCCGCTGCCAGCGGTAGCACCGCGTTCCAGCCCACCTCCGCGGCGCGTCCCACGCCGAGCGCGCCGTCGCCTCGCAGCACCGCGATCAGCGCCGCCGGAGCGCGCGCCGTCCGTACCGCGTCGCTCAGCGCGCGCAACGTGTCCCCACCGTGCGCACCCCCGATGCCGGCGGCCGCGCACAGCGAGCGCGTCACCGCTTGCGCGAGCGCCGCGCGCTCCGCCGGCCGCTCCGTGCGACGCCCCGCGCTCGCGACCAGCGCGCGCTCCAGCAGCGTCTCCCACGCGTGCTCCCAACCACCGAGCGCCGCCAGCTCCGCCGCGCGCCAGGCGTGCTCCGCCAGCCGTCGCTGGCCTTCGCGCCGCACTCGTGCCTGCATCGCCGCCGCGCCGGCCACCGACCGCTCGTCGGCGCACGCCTCTCCGCCGCTCGGCCCCGCACGCACGAGCGCGCGCAGCCGCTCCACGTCACCGCGCAGCGCACCCGCCACCGCCACAGTGCGCAGCGGCCACGCCGGCCCCACAAGCGGACCTGGCGCCACGTCATCCACCCAGACGAGCTGCGCGATCACGTTCGTGTACGCCGCGTCCGTGACGTGCCCGTGCCGGGCGTAGTCGCTCGCGTGCACGTGCACCTCGACATCACCCGCGAGCAGCACACCGTCCGGCGTCACCACGGCCGCCTCGCGCACGTCCGGCCCCGGCCCGCGCCCGGCCCGCCCCGCGCGCGCGAGCGCCCACGGCGCCAGCACCTCCGCCGGCACTCGCCCCAGCAGCCACAACGCCACCAGCTCCCGCTCGCTCGGCACGGCCGCCGAGCGCGGCGCGGCCCTTGCCGGGTCTGGCGCCAGGGCGTTCACCGCAGCTGGTGCGCTCGCGGTGCTGTGCGTAGGGCGGCCCATGGCAATGGCCAAGCCCCCCTCGCCCCGCCCGCCGAGGGGGGGCCGTGGACGTCCCTCACGGCGCTCCCGCGCCTTCCGGCGGACCCGCCGAGTACGCCCCGCCCGCTTCGGCCAGCCGCAGCAACCGTTGCGCCATGCGCCGCGGCCGCCGCGCCCCGCGCTCCCACTCCGACACCGTCTGCTGCGTCGTGCCCAGCCGCTCCGCGAGCTGCGCCTGCGTCTCCCCCAGCCGCGCGCGCAGCCGCCGCACCCGCGCGCCGTCCCACTCGCCCGCCACACCGTCCGACTCGGGATACCGCATGCCCCAAGCATACACGAAATCATGTACCGAACCGTCCACGCCGCTGAGCAGGCTCCCACGGCCCGCGCCCGTCCCAACCGCAGCAGGCTCTAGCACTCGCACGATTCGAGTGCTAACATCCGGTCCGCTGAGCGCCGCGCCTGCACGGCGAGCGTCGGCGACCACGACATCGCCTCGGGCCCGTGCCCGCCACGGCGAGTGACTCAGCATCGCGTCGCATACCAGGGAGGCAGGGGAGCAGCTGTGACCACCAAAGTTGTGCCGGTTCTCGACCACATCGTGCTCAAGCCCGTCGAGCAGGAGGAAGTCACCGCCTCCGGCATCGTGATCCCGGACTCCGCCAAGGAGAAGCCGCAGCACGGCCACGTCGTCGCCATCGGCCCAGGCAAGATGAACGAAGCCGGCACCATCGAGACGCTCGACCTCACGCCCGGCGACCGCATCCTGTACCAGAAGTACACGGGCCAGGAAATCACGGTCGACAAGCAGGAGTACATCGTGATCCGCTTCCAGGACGTGCTCGCCAAGCTCGAAGAGGAAGCCGCTGCCGTCGCCGCAGGCGGGCGCAGCAAGAGGTAGCCGCACCCGCTCACGCGGCGCGCCCAAGCCGCGCCCAAATCCGCGCGCTGCCCGCACAGGAGGCCGACATGGCTGCCAAAGAGCTCCGCTTCGAAGAGGAAGCGCGTCGCGGTCTGCGCGAAGGCGTGGACATCCTCGCCGACGCCGTCAAAGTCACGCTCGGCCCCAAGGGCCGCAACGTCGTGCTCGACAAGGCGTACG
>CAMDBZ010000079.1 GCA_945889565.1 Thermoflexus hugenholtzii JAD2
GACGTCGAGCCAGACGTGCGCGTCCGGAGGGAGCGGCGGCCAGGCGTCGAGATCGGCGATCTCGAACTCGCGCAGATCGCGCGCGCTGTATTCGAGCACGCGGATGCGGGGACGCGGCGGTGCGGGCGGCGACGCCATGCATGGCTCCTGCGGTGGTGATGCACGCGGAGTGTAGGCGCGGGTCGGCGCGCGCGCACTCGACACGGGTCGTGCGCACGTAGCAGCTGGCTGGTGTACATTGCCGCGCGTGCTCGGGAGCAGCGCGATCCGGTGACGGATGCGCAGGCTACGGGGACGCGACGCGCAGCCGTCCGGGCTGAGCGAAGCAAGGACGCTCGCTCGGCCCGGGCGGCAGCGACGATGCGCGCGCCGCCCGCGACGCCGAGACGAACGCGCGCGGGTGCGCAGGCTGCGACGTACCTCGAACACGCCGAGATGACGCCCACGTAACGCATTGGTGATGCCTTGACCCGTGCGCCCGACACCTGGGATCCGGCGCAGTACGCGCGGTTCGCTGCCGAGCGGGCGCAACCGTTCTACGATCTTGCGGCGCTGGTCGAGCGCGTGCCGCCAGTGGCGCGCGTCGTCGACCTCGGGTGCGGGTCGGGCGAGCTGACGGCGTGGCTGCATGGCGAGCTGGGCGCGACGGCGACGCTCGGCGTGGACCGCTCGCGCGCGATGCTCGCGCGGGCGGGGACGCAGGAACTCGCGGGCTTGCGCTTCGTCGAGGCGGAGATCGCGGCGTTCGCGGAGGCAGGGCCGCCGGCGGACGGCGCGTTCGACCTCGTCTTCTCGAATGCCGCGCTGCAGTGGGTGCCGGGGCACGCGGCGCTGTTCCCGCGGCTGTGGGGGCTGGTGGCGCCGGGCGGGCAGCTCGCGGTGCAGCTGCCGGTGAACGACCACCACCCCTCGCAGGCGATTGCGCGCACGCTCGCGACCGAGGCGCCGTTCGCGGCGCTGCTGGATGGCTACAGCGGGTTCACGCCGCCGCACGCGCCGGAGTGGTACGCGGGCGTGCTGCGCGGGCTGGGCGCCGCGCGCTGGGTGGTGCGGGTGCAGGTGTACGGTCACGAGTTGCTGGACGCGGGCGCGGTCGTGGAGTGGATGCGGGGGACGCTGCTCACGGCGTTCGCGGAGCGGCTGCCCGCGGACGCGTTCACGGCGTTCGCGGCGGAGTACGCGGCGCGCCTCGACGCCGCGATTGGCGGAGAGCGTCCGTACTTCTTCACCTACAACCGGCTGCTGTTGTGGGCGCGCAAGGCGGAGGCGTAGCGACCGGGCTCGGCGGGTGTGCGCGCGTCAGCGCAGGCGCACGTCCCACAGCGCGAGCAGCATGCCGACCCAGATCAGCACGATGAACGACGCGAACGAGCCCGTAAACGCCGGCCAGAAGGGCAGCGTGCGGCCGAGGTCGCTCGCGGGGCCCGCGAGCATCAACGCGACGACGAGCACCGCCCCGCCCACCACGCCCGCGCCCGCCACGACGGCGACGACCACGAGCAAGGCGTACACGAGGCGGGCGTTCCACTGGTCGCGCTCGTGCTGCACGGCGCCGAAGTCTACTGCAAGGCCGGGCGGGGAGGAGGCTACTCCGGCTGGCGGCGCACGATCACCACGTCGGTGGCGGCGACGGCCGTCAGCGTGTTCACCACGGCCGGGGCGCCGGGGATGTAGCGCTTCCACTCCTGCTTCGCGACGTCGAGCGTGAAGACGGCGCCCACGGTGAACTTCTGCGCTTTGATGAACGCCTGCAGGTCCTTCGTGCCGGCGACGACGAGGACGATGCCGCCGGCCGGCGGCGATTTCGCGACGGTCGGGCTGCCGGGCGGGGCGTAGCTGTACGCCCTCTCGAGGGTGGACGGCGGGCTGCCGGGGTTCGTCACGACGACGTCGACGGCGGCGGCGGCCTTGCCGGCGGGCGTCGTGGCCTCGATCTCCGTGTCGCTCTTGAGCGTCACCTTCGTGGCGGCGACGCCGCCGAAGCTCACACTCACGCCCTTGAGGAAGCCGGTGCCCCTGACCACGACGACGGTGCCGCCGGCGAGCGAACCTTCGTCGGGGGTCAGGCTGCGCGCGGTGGGCGCGGGGCCCTGGTACGTGAAGCCGGTCGCGAGGGAGCCCTCGACGGTGCCGACCTTGACGGCGACGGCGAGCTGGCCGCCGCTTTCGCGCGCCGGCGTGACCGCGGTGATCGAGGTGGCGCTCACGACGACGACGCCGGTCGCCGCGACGCTGCCGATCGTGACCGTCGCGCCGCTGGCGAAGTTCGTGCCGGTGATGGTGATCGCGGTGCCGCCGGCCAGCGGGCCGGCCGCGGGCGCGACGGTGGTCACGGTGGGGGTGCCGGGCGCGGCGTAAGTGAACGCGCTCGCGAGCGTGCCGGTAAGCAGGTCCGAGTTCGTGACGGTGGCTGCGACCTGGCCGGACGCGCCGGCGGGGGTCTTCGCCGTGATCGACGTGGCGCTCACGACCACGACGTCGGTGGCCGCGACATCGCCGAGCTTCACGGTCGCGCCCGCGAGGAAACCGGTGCCGGTAATCGTGATCGCGGTGCCGCCGGCGATCGGGCCGGTGGTCGGCGCGACCGTGCCGACCGTCGGCGCGGGGTTCGCGGTGTAGGTGAAGGCGTTGGGCAGCGTCGACGCCTGCGCGTCGGGGTTCGTGACGGTGATGGCGCTCACCCCGGCTGTCTTCGCGGGTGTCTTCGCGGTGATCGAGGTCGCGCTCACGACGACGACGTCGGTCGCGGCCGTGCCGCCGAAGCTCACGGTCGCGCCCGCGACGAAGTTCGTGCCCGTGATGGTGACGGGCGTACCGCCGGCCGCGACGCCGCTGGTAGGCGCGACTGAGCCGGTGGTAGGGGCGGGCAGCGGGTTGTAGGTGTAGCCGGCGGCGCGGGTGCCACTCTGGCCGTCGGGGTTCGTGGCGGTCACGGCGACCGCGCCAGGGGTTGCGCGCGCGGGCGTCACGGCGGTGATCGTCGTGGGGGCGGTGACGAGCACGCTGGTCGCGGCGGCGCCGCCAATGGTGAGCGTCGCGCCGGCGACGAAGCCGGTGCCGGTGACGGTGATGCTCGTGCCGCCGTTCACGGTGCCCGACGCGGGCGCGACGCTGGAGACGGTGGGCGCGGCGGCGGCGGTGTAGGTGAAGGCTGCGGCGAGCGTGCCGAACTGGCCGTCGGTGTTCGTGACGCGTACGTCGGCCGCGCCGATCGGGCGCGCGGGCGTGGTGGCGGTGATGGTGGTGGCGTTGGCGACGTTGACGGCGGTGGCGGCCGTGCCACCGATGGTGACGGTGGCGCCCGCGAGGAAGCCCGTGCCGGTGATGGTGATCGCGGTGCCGCCCGCGGAGCTGCCGGTGTTCGGGGCGACGATGCCGGTGGTCGGCGCAGGGTACTGGTACGTGAAGCCACCGCTGAGCGTCGACGACTGCGTGTCGAGGTTCGTGACGGTGACGACGGCGGCGCCGGGGGTGCCGGCAGGTGTGACGGCGGTGATCTGGCTCGCGCTCGCGACGACGATGCTGGTGGCGGGCGTGCCGCCGATGGTGACGCTCGCGCCCGCGACGAAGCCGGAGCCGCTGACCGTGATCGCGGTGCCGCCGACGGACGGGCCGAGTGCGGGGCTGACCGACGTCACTGTGGGCGCGGGCGCGGCCTCGGCGTGGCCGAGCCACAGCAGCAGCACGCCGGCCGCGTAGAGCGGCAGAGCGACGATCAGGGCGGCACGCGCCACGCGCAGGACGTACGTCATCGCGGTGATGGTCGGGTGGCGGGGCAGCGTCCGGGATCGGGGGAAGGGCGGGGGTGGCGGCTCGCGCGCCCCTATCCGGGCGTGCGAGTGGGGAAGGCCTGACGCCGGAGCGGTCGGCGATACGCTCGGCGCTTATAGTGCGGGGCGTCGCGGTGTGCAGGTGCGGTGGTGGGGAGCGGGCGATGAGCGTGCGCATCGGGCTGTCGTTGTCGACGCTGCCGTTCTCGTCGGCGCGGGCGCTGTGGCGCTGGGTCGAGCGGTGCGAGGCGAGCGACGTCGATTCGCTGTGGCAGACGGACCGGCTCGTGTCGGCCGAGCCGTTGCTGGAGCCGCTCGCGTTCGCGGCGGCGCTCGCGGGCGGGACGGAGCGGCTGAAGTTCGGCATGAACGTGCTCGTGCTGCCGCTGCGCGACCCATTGGTGCTGGCGAAGCAGTGCGCGAGCATCGACTACCTGAGCGGGGGGCGGCTGCTGCCCGCGTTCGGGGTGGGCGGCGACGCGGCGGTCGAGTGGGGCGCGACGGGCCGCGATGCGCGCGTGCGCGGTGCGCAGGCGGACGAGGCGCTGGCGATCTGCGCGCGGCTGTGGGCGGGCGAACGCGTGGCGTTCGAGGGCGCGCACTACCGCTATCGCGATGTGACGATCGCGCCGCTGCCGGTGCAGCGGCCGCTGCCGCTGTGGATCGGCGGCTCGAGCGCGGCGGCGATCCGGCGCACGGCGCGCTTCGGGACGGGCTGGATCGCGGGCATCCAGACGGCGGCGCAGGTGGCTCCGGTGGTGGCGGCGATCCGCGCCGCGGCGCGCGCGGCGGAGCGGCCGATCGACGCCGATCACTACGGCGCGGGGTTCGCGTTCCGCTTTGGGAGCTGGGAGGAGCCCGCGGTGCAGCAGGCGGTGGCGGGCATCGCGCGGTTCGCGCCGGACGGTGACGCGCGCGACTACCTCGCGGTCGGCGACGCGGCGGCGATCGTCGAGCGCGTGCAGCAGTACGTCGCGGCGGGCGTGTCGAAGTTCGTGCTGCGCCCGCTCGGCGCAGGCGACGCCGACGTCATGGCGCAGACGGAGCGGCTGATCGCCGAGGTGCTGCCGCAGGTGCACGGCCGGTGAGCGCGGGGGGCGGCGCACACGCGGACGAGCCGCCGCGCGCGCTCGCGCTGCGCGAGCAGCACGTGGCCGCGGGCGCGCGCTTCGCGCCGTTCGCGGGCTGGGAGATGCCGCTGCAGTACGCCGGCATCGTCGCGGAGCACGAGGCGGTGCGCGAGCGCGTCGGCGTGTTCGACGTGTCGCATCTCGCACGCGTGTGGGTGGAGGGCGACGGCGCGGGCGCGGCGTTGCGCGGCGTGACGACGTACGACGTGACGCGGCTCGCGGTGGGCGCGGCGCACTACTCGTTGTACTGCGACGAGCGCGGCGGCATCGCGGACGATGTGTTCGTGTACCGCGTGGCGCAGGAGCGCTGGCTCGTGGTGCACAACGCGGCGAACGCGGCGCCGGACCTCGAACGGGTGCGCGCGGTAGCGGGCGAGCGTGTGCGCGACGTCACGGACGAGACCGTGCTGCTCGCGGTGCAGGGTCCGCAGGCGCCGGCGCTGCTACGCGGGCTGTTCGGCGACGCGTACGCGGCGCTCGCCCCGCGCGGCTGCGCGGAGCTCGCGTGGCGCGGCGGCAGCGTGCTCGTGGCGCGCACGGGGTACACGGGCGAGGATGGCGCGGAGTGCAACGTGGAGCGCGCGCACGCGGCGGCGTTCTGGGACGAGTGCCTCGCGGCGGGCGCGGCGCCGGCGGGCCTGGGCGCGCGCGATACGCTGCGGCTCGAGGCGGCGCTGCCGCTGCACGGGCACGACCTGGACGCCTCGACGAACCCGTACGAGGCCGGGCTCGGCTTCGCGGTGACGATCGACGATGGGGCGGCGTTCACCGGGCGGGCGGCGCTGGAGCGGCTCGCGGCAACGCCGCCGTCGCGGCGCCTTGCGTGCGTACAGGCGGACGAGCGCGGCGCGCCGTTCCGCGCGGGCTATGCGGTGCTCGACACGGCGGAGCGGGGGGGCGCCCGGATGGGCGTGCTGGCGAGCGGCGGGTACAGTCCAACCCTGCGGGCAGCGATCGGGCTGGCGTACCTGCCGGCTGCGGAGGCGCAGCCGGGACGCGCGCTCGGCGTCGACGTGCGGGGTCGTGCGGTCGCGGCGCGGGTCGTGCGGCGGCCGTTCTATCGCTCGCCGCACGCGCCGCGTTGAGCGCGGCCGATCGGCCGGCGCTGCCGTATCGCGCTGGAGTGTGGTGGGCTGTGGACAAGTCCGGGCGTGGGCCGGGGCCCGTAGCGCGCGCGAACGAGAGGATACGGTCGTGACCGCGCCGCCCGAGCTTCCGACCGACCTTCGCTACACGAGCGAGCACGAGTGGGTGCGCCGCGAGGGCGCGGCTGCGGTGGTGGGTATCACGGCGTTCGCGCAGGCGGAGCTCGGCGACGTCGTGTACCTCGAGCTACCGGCCGTCGGTGCGCGCGTGGTGGCCGGGACGCGCCTCGGCGAGATCGAGTCGGTGAAGACGGTATCCGAGGTGTTCGCGCCGGTGAGCGGCGAGGTGATCGCGGTGAACGAGGCGCTGAGCGACCATCCGGAGCTCGTGAACAGCGACCCGTACGGTGACGGCTGGATGGTGCGCGTGCAGCTCGCGGACGCCGGGGAGCTCGAGGCGCTGCTGGACGCCGCGGCGTACGCCGCGCTGCTGCCCGAGGCGTAGGGCGCGTGGCGGAGCGCACGCCCGCAGCGTCCTCGGCGCATCCGTACCTGCCGCATACGGCTGCCGACGTCACGACGATGCTCGCGCGGCTCGGGCTGCGCGACATCGATGCGCTGTTCGCGGAGTTGCCGAGCGCGCACCGCGACCCCGCGATCACGCTGCCGCCGGCGCTCGCGGAGGCGGAGATCGTGCAGCTGCTGCGGGAGCGGGCGGCGGAGAACACGGCGAGCGCGCTGCGCCCGCACTTTATCGGCGCGGGCGCGTACCGGCGGTTCGTGCCGGCGATCGTGCCGTACCTCGTCAGCCGGTCCGAGTTCATGACGGCGTACACGCCGTACCAGCCGGAGATCAGCCAGGGCACGCTGCAGGCCACGTTCGAGTTCCAGTCGGTGGTGTGCGAGCTGACGGGGCTCGACGTGGCGAACGCGGGCATGTACGACGTGGCGAGCGCGACGGCGGAGGCGTGCTTGCTGGCGGCGCGCGTGACCGGCCGCGCGGCGGTCGCGCTGCTGGAGCCGCTGCACCCCAACACGATCGACGTCGTGCGGGCGTACGCGTTCGGCGCCAACCTGCGCGTTGATGTGCTCGGGGCGGCGAGCGAGGCGGGCCCGGAGCACGCGTGCGTCGTCGCGCAGCAGCCGGACTTCCTCGGTGCGATCGCGGACGTCGAGGCGATCGCGGAGGCGGCGCACGCAGCGGGCGCGCTGTGCGTGGTGGTGGCGGACCCGTTCGCGCTGGGACTGCTGCGCGCGCCGGGGACGGCGGGCGCGGACGTGGTGACGGGCGAGGGCCGCGACCTTGCGGGGCCGGTGGCGTTCGGCGGGCCGTCGCTCGGGCTGTTCGCGGCGCGCACGGCGCAGCTGCGGCAGCTGCCGGGGCGCATCGTGGGGCGCACGCACGAGCTGCACGGTCGCGACGGGGCGCCACCGCGCGCGGGCTACGTGCTGACGTTGCAGGCGCGCGAGCAGTTCATCCGGCGCGAGCGAGCGACCTCGAACATCTCGACGGGGCAGGCGCTGGTCGCGCTCGCGTTCACGATCGCGGTGCAGGCGCTGGGGCCGCAGGGGCTGCGCGAGGCGGCGGCGCTGTGCTACCAGCGCGCGCACGCGGCGGCGGCGCGTATCGCGGCACTGCGCGGGTACGCGGTCGTCGA
>CAMDBZ010000080.1 GCA_945889565.1 Thermoflexus hugenholtzii JAD2
GTCGAAGATGTCGCCGAAGCCGCCGAAGCCCTCGAACCCCTCGAAGCCCTGGCCGTTGCCTGAGACGCCGGCGAGGCCGTGGCGGTCGTAGGCGCTGCGGCGCTCCGGGTCGGAGAGCACCTCGTAGGCGGCGGCCACTTCCTTGAAGCGCTCTTCGGCGTCGGGGGCCTTGTTGCGGTCGGGGTGGTACTCCATCGCGAGGCGACGGAAGGCACGTTTGACGTCCTCCTGCGAGGCGTCGCGGGCGAGGCCCATGAGGTCGTAGAGGTCACGCTGAGCGTTCACAGGGCTCTCAGTGTATCGGACGCCGGGCGCAGGGAGCGCAGTCCCTTCACACGCGGGCGGCGTCGACGGCGGCCTGTGGAATCGTGGGGGACATTCGATAGTGATTGGAGGCGCCCGCACGGAGGCCCCTAGAGGGCAGGATGCCGCATGCGTCACTTCACGAGCGTCACCGGGCTGTTCGCGCTGCTTTTCGCCATCCTGGTGGGGTTTGGCGCGTTGAACTTTGCCGTGACTGCGCTGATGCTGCGGTTCGACGGGGCCCCGGCGATCAACGAAGCCGGGCGGCTGCGGGCGCGGTCGCAGCAACTGGCGCTGGCGGCGCGGACGGTGGACCGCTCGGACGCCGCGTACCGCGCGCAGCTCGCAGAGGTCATCCGCGCCACCGAGGCGACCTTCGACTCGCTGCTGTCCGGGAATGAGCGCACGGGGCTCGATCCGGTCACCGGTGACTCGCGCGTGCAAGTGGAGCGCCTGCAGAGCGAATGGGGGGGCCTGCGCGGCCGCGCCGAGGAGCTGATGCTGGTTACCCGGAGAACGCCGGAGGCCGAGCAGCAGATATTCCAGCTGCAGATGCGGAGCGACGCCTTCCTCCAGAGCGCCGACCAGGTCGTGCGCGACCTCGTACGCACGAATCAGCAGCAGGTGGCCACGGCGCGGCGCGACATCCTCACCGCCAACATGGCGCTCGGGGCGGGGGCGTTCGTCGCGAGTGGACTGGCGTGGTACCTGTCGTGGCGGCTGGTGTTCCTGCCGGTCGGCCGCCTGACCGCGCTGACGCAAGCGTTCGCGGCCGGGAAGCTGGACCGCCGGTTTGGGCCGCGCTACACCCCCGGCGAGATCGGGCGGCTCGGCCGCGGGTTCGACGCGATGGCGGAGTCGCTGGTGCGCCAGCAGGCACTGGAGCGACAGGCGATGTCGGACGAGCTGACGGGGCTGCTGAACCGCCGCGGGTTCATGGCGTCGCTAGAAAGCATCATCGAGCTGTCGGAGCGCGCCGGGCTCGCGTTCACGGTGTGCTTCATCGACGTGGACCGCTTCAAGGCGATCAACGACAGCTTCGGGCACGCCGCGGGCGACCAAGCGCTGCGCGACCTGGCGGCGGCGCTGACCGCCACGTTCCGCCGCGGCGATGTGGTGGCGCGGATCGCCGGCGACGAGTTCGCGGTGATCGCGGTGGGCGCCGACGCCGTGGAGCACGCGTGGATCGACTCCGGCGTGAAGAAGGCGCTGCAGGCGCAGCAAGCTCGGGAGCCGCGGCCCTACCAGCTTGCTGTCAGCGTCGGGGCCGTCTCCTCATTCCACGGCGCGACGGCGGACGCGTTGTTACAGCTTGCCGACGAAGAGATGTACGCCCAGAAGCGCGCGCGCCGCGCGGCGGCGGCCTGAGCAGCGCGGGCAGCCCGGGGCGCCGCCTGAGCGCTGCGGCGCCCGGTGGACGCTGCCGATAGTCAGCGCAGGGATTGGAAGCACGATGCCGGGCCGGCGGCTATGGTGGGCGGGCGCATCCGCGTTCCTCGACCTGCGTACGCAGGTCGGGCTGTTGCTCGTTGTGATCGGCGTCGCGGCCAGCGTGAACCTCTGGCTACATCACGCGGCGGAGGACCCCGACCGCGCGGCGCGCGCGGCGGCGCTGCAGCTCCAGCAGCTGTCGGCACGGGCAGCCGTGGCGGGGCTGGTGACCGCGGACACCGGGAACGAAGCGGCCCGGTCGGACGCCCAGCGTCTCTCCGCCGAGACGAATGGGCTGCTGGAGGCGCTATCCACCGGCGACGCCGGGCGCGACATCACGGCGGTGGCGGCCGCGGAGCGCGCGGCGCTGCGACAAGCGCGCACCACGTGGGTGGTGCTGCACGGCGTGATCAGCCGGCTGACCTCGCCCGGCGCGCCCGCCGCCACGCCGGAGGTGCTCAGCTACATCCAGCTGCTCGACGCGGCGCTGGCAGACACCATTGGCGAGCTCGTGGCCGGCTACGACCACCGGCTGCAGAAGCGCACCCAGTTGCGGATGCGCTGGTCAATCGCCGGGAACCTCGTGCTCGCGGCGGTCGGCGCGGGCACGCTCGCAATCACCGTGCTGACGGTGGTCCGGCCGATGCGGCGGCTCACGTCGCTCACAGCGCGGGTGGGAAGCGGGGATTTCGACGCTCGCTACGGGCGTACGTACCCGCTCGGCAGCCTGCGCACGCTCACGCGAGCCGTGGACGATATGGCGCGCCGCCTGAGTGAGCGCGAGCGGACGGGCATCGAGCTGCAGCGGCAAGTGGAGACCGATGCGCTGACCGGCCTCGACAGCCGGCGCGCGTTCTTCGCGCGGCTCGAGCTGGCGATCGGGCGCGCGGAAGTGAGCGACGAGGACTTCGTGGTCTGCTATCTGGACGTGAACGGCTTCAAGCGGATCAACGATAGCTTCGGCCATCACGTCGGCGACCAGGCGCTGATCGACGTCGCGCAGATCATGCGCGCGGCGTTCCGCGCGTCGGACGTGGTGGCACGGCTCGGTGGCGACGAGTTCGCGGCGATCGCGTTCGGGGTGTCCGAGGCGGACGCGGGCGAGCTACGCGACCGGCTCGACGGGTACGTCGAGGAGTTCAATGCGTTCGCCGACCGGCCGTACCAGCTCGCGCTGAGCACGGGCATCGTCGGCTACAGCCCGCTGCTGACGGCGGACGCGCTGCTGCAGCTGGCCGACGAGGCGAGGTACCGCGAGAAGCACGGCGCGCCGGCGAACAACGAGGCCGCGTAGACGGGGCTACACCTCGCGGAACTCACCCTCGACGGTGCCAGCGGGCTCGCGGTTGTCCGCCGCGCCGGGACCGTCAGCGCTCGCGCCGTCGGCGCCCGGCTCGACGCCACCGGCCGAGTAGACGGCCTGGCCGATCTCCTGCAAGCGCGCCGACAGCGTGTCGATCGCGCCCTGCATGCGCACGGTGTCTCCGCTGTCGAGGACGGCGCGCAGGTCGCGGACCGCCTCCTCAACGCTGGCCTTCAGCTCGTCGCTGATCTTGTCGGCGTGCTCGCGCAGCGTGCGCTCTGCGCTGTACGCGAGCGTGTCGGCCTGGTTGCGCAGCTCCACGGACTCGCGCCGGCCGCGGTCTTCGGCGGCGTGCACCTCGGCCTCGCGGCGCAGCTTCTCCACCTCGTCCTTGGAGAGGCCGGAGGCGGCCTGGATCGTGATGTGCTGCTCCTTGCTGGTCGCCTTGTCGCGCGCGGACACGGTGACCATGCCGTTGGCGTCGATGTTGAACTCGACCTCGATCTGTGGGACGCCGCGCGGCGCGGGGAGCAGGCCGTCCAGGATGAAGCGGGCGAGCGACTTATTGTCGGCGGCCATCGAGCGCTCGCCCTGGAGCACGTGGATCTCGACGGAGGGCTGGCTGTCGGAGGCGGTGGAGAACGTCTGTCGCGCGCTCGTCGGGATGGTCGTGTTGCGCTCGATGAGCGAGGTCATGACGCCGCCGAGCGTTTCGATGCCGAGCGTGAGCGGCGTGACATCGAGCAGTAGCACGTCCTTCACTTCGCCGCGCAGCACGCCGGCCTGGATGGCGGCACCGATGGCGACGACTTCGTCCGGGTTCACGCCTTTGTGCGGCTCCCTGCCGAAGAACTCCTGCACGCGGCGCTGCACGAGCGGCATGCGCGTCATGCCGCCGACGAGCACGACCTCGTCGATCTGCGACGCCGCGAGGCCGGCGTCGGCGAGCGCGCGCTTGCAGGGCTCGAGCGAGCGCTCGACGAGCTCGCCGACGAGCTGCTCGAGCTTGGCGCGCGTGAGCGTGATCGCCATGTGCTTGGGCCCGGAGGCGTCGGCGGTGATGAAGGGGAGGTTGATCTCCGACTGCTGCGTGGTGGAGAGCTCGATCTTTGCGCGTTCGGCGGCTTCCTTCAGTCGCTGCAGCGCCTGACGGTCCTGGCCGAGGTCGATGCCCTGCTCGCGGCGGAACTCGGCGATCAGGTGGTTGATCACGGTGGTGTCGAAGTCGTCGCCGCCGAGGAACGTGTCGCCGTTGGTGGCCTTGACCTGGAAGGTGCCTTCGCCGAGCTCGAGGACGGAGATGTCGAAGGTGCCGCCGCCGAGGTCGTACACGGCGATCACTTCGTCGTGCTGCTTGTCGAGGCCGTAGGCGAGCGACGCGGCGGTGGGTTCGTTGATGATGCGCAGCACTTCGAGGCCGGCGATGCGGCCGGCGTCACGCGTGGCCTGGCGCTGCGCGTCGTTGAAGTACGCGGGCACGGTGATCACGGCCTCGGTGACCGTCTCGCCGAGGTAGGCCTCGGCGTCCGCCTTGAGCTTCTGCAGCACCATCGCGCTGATCTCGGGCGGGGAGTAGGAGCGGCCGCCCATGGTCACGGCGGCGTCGCCGTTGGGCGAGCGCTCGATGGGGAAGGAGGCGAGGCCTTTGAGGTGCGCGACCTCGGCGTCCTCGAACTTGCGGCCCATGAGCCGCTTGACGGAGTAGATGGTGTTGTCCGCGTTGGTGACGGCCTGGCGCTTGGCGACGGTGCCGACGAGCCGCTCGCCGCTCTTGCTCACGGCGACGATGGAGGGCGTGGTGCGCGCGCCCTCGGCGTTGGGGATCACCTGCGGCTCGCCGCCTTCCATGACGGCGACGCAGGAGTTGGTGGTGCCAAGGTCGATGCCGATTACTCTGCTCATTGGGTGCTGCCTCTCTGATCTCGGTGGGGGGTTCCGCGCGGTGCTGCTTGGGCAGTGGTGGGGACGCTCGCGCGCGCGGCGGGCGAGGCGTCGTACGGTCGCTGGGGGTTCATGCGGTGGCCTCTTCCGCTGGGGGCGGGCCGCCCTGGCCGACGACGACGCGGGCGGGCCGCAGCACGCGGCCGTCGATGGCGTAGCCGGGCTCCAGCACCGCCACCACGTGGCCGTCCGGGCCGGGGGCGAAGGTGACAGCCTCGTGCAGGCTCGGGTCGAACGGCAGGCCCTCGGCGGGCACGGCGCGGACGCCGGACGCTTCCAGCGTAGCGCGAAACTTGCGCTCCACGAGACGCACGCCTTCGACCCAGCGATGTTGCGCGATCTCGTCGTCGACGGAAGCGAGCGCGCGCTCGAGGTCGTCGAGCACCGGGAGGTAGTTGAGCACGAGCGCGGCGAGCGAGTAGCGCGCCCATTCCTGGCGCTCTTCCTCGGAGCGCCGGCGCAGGTTCTGGTAGTCGGCGGCGGCGCGCAGGTACTGCGCGCGCAGCTGTGCGATCTCCGCCTCGAGGGCGGCGACATCGGGCGGCGGTGGGGGCGGGGGCGCCACCGCGGGGGCAGGGTCAGTCGCGTGCGACTCGGGCGGGTCGGCGTTCACGGGCGCTCCTGGAGGGCTGGCTGCTGGGACCGCGATCGCGCGGCGACTAGCGGTGCGCGTGTTCGAGCAGTGAGCTGATGAGCGCGGCGACGTAGCGCACGCGCGGGATGGTGTAGCCGTAGCGCATGCGCGTGGGGCCCAACACGGCGATTGTGCCGACGGGGCCGTCGCGGTCGCCGAAGGCGGAGACGATCATGCTCCAGTCCTGCAGCCACGCGCTGCCGTTCTCGTGGCCGATCACCACGCGGGTGGTGCCGCGCCCGATCTGCTGCGGGTCCGGCAGCGTGTGCAGCAGCTCGTACGCCTGAAGGTGCCGCACCGCTTCGAGCATGCGCTCCACGGAGGAGAACTCGGGCTGTTCGAGCGCCGCGCGCAGGCCTTCGATGTACGTCTCGCCGACCTGGCGCGAGTCGTCGATGAGCTCGGCGGTGGCCAGCGCGATGCGCTGCTCGTCGCCGAGGAGTTCCTCGGCGACGGCGCGGCCTTCGGCGGCGTCCGCTCCGGCAAGCCGCGCGCTGAGGCGACGGGCCACTGCGGCGAGCGCGTCCTGGTCCAGCGGCTGCGTGAGCGAGACGATGCGCTGCAACACTCGGCCGTCCTCCAGCACGGCGACCACGAGCGCCGAGTCGACGGTGAGCTCGACGAGCTGGACGTGGCGCAGCCGCGCCGCCTGGCCCTGAGGCCGCGCGATTACGGCGACGTTGGTGACGGAGCCGGCGAGCAGCGTGGCCGCGAGGCTGAGCCAATCGTCGAGCCGCGGCTCGGCCTGGTGGAACTGGTGGGCGATCGTGCGCTGCTCGTTGAGCCCGACGGGCTCTTCTGCCATCAGCTCTTCGACGTAGAGGCGGTAGCCGCGGTCCAGTGGCACCCGCCCGGCGGAGGTGTGCGGCTGGGCGATGTAGCCCTCGTCTTCCAGGCGGGCGAGCTCGTTGCGAATGGTGGCGGTGGAGACGCCGAGCCCGTGGCGCGCGGCGAGCGCGCGCGAGCTGACGGGGGCAGCAGTGTCGATGTACTCGTCCACCACGAGGCCGAGGAGCTCAGCGCGGCGCTTGGTCAGCACGAGGTACCCTCCTAGCACTCTCCGGTCGCGAGTGCTAACTGTGGAAAATTGTAGCCACCGCGCGCGCCGCCGGTCAACGCGCCAGTGGGCCCGCGGCGAAGCGCCGCCCGGTCGCCTATACTCCCACGCGCTTGTGGCGCCACCTTGTTCCGCTCGCGACCATCCCACCGCAGACTCGGCGCCTGAGCCGGGGGCTTCGACCGATGCGTTCTCGGACCTGTACCGGGAGCACGTGGGGCGGGTGTACGGCTACCTGCTGGTGCGCACGGGGCGGCCGGCGGACGCGGAGGAGCTGACCTCGCGGGCGTTCCTCAACGCGTTCGCGCAGCTGGGGAGCTTTCGGGGCGGTCCGGGCGGGTTCGGCCCGTGGCTGATGACGATCGCGCACCACCTGCTGGTGAACTGGTACCGCGACCGCGGGCGACGCCCGCCGACGGCGCCGCTGGACGAGGCGCTGGCGCTGCCGGCGAGCACGCCGAGCCCGGAGTCCAGCCTCGAGCGCAGCGAGCGCATCCGCGCGGTGCGGGGCGCGGTGCGGGCGCTGCCGGCGGATCGCCAGCGGTTGCTGGCGCTGAAGTACGTGCAGGGACTGACGAACGCGCAGATCGGCGAGCGCATGGGGCGCAGCGAGGGCGCGATCAAGGCGCTGCACCACCGCACGCTGCGTCAGCTGGAAGCGACCCTGCGCGAGGTGTAGTGCGGGCGTCGAGACCCGGCGCCCTCACCCCCGGCCCCTCTCCCCCGGCCCCTCTCCCCGCGGGGCGGGGCGAGGGGAGGCCGGACTGGCGTTCGGGGCGTCGCGCGCGGCACTGGCCTGCCACGCCGGCCATCGATACCCTCAAGCGACAGACCGCGAGGCGGACGGCAGGAGGCGGTCATGGAGATCAGCTGGCTGGGGCACGGTTGCACGCGCGTGCGCACGCGGCACGCGACGGTGGTCGCAGACCCGTTCGAGCGCTCGAACGGGCTGG
>CAMDBZ010000081.1 GCA_945889565.1 Thermoflexus hugenholtzii JAD2
CCGATCAGCCGTGTCACGCGGCAGGCGGCGCGCGTCACGGGCAACCCGCTGCGCGCGCTCGTCGACGGCCTGCGCTACGTCGCGAACGACGGGGCGCTGTCCGGGCTGATGCTGCTCTCGGTGATCCCGGGCCTGCTCGTGTACCCGTACATCCCGCTGCTCCCAGTGTTCGCGCACGACGTGCTCGGCATGGGCGCGGGCGCGTTCGGGCTGTTGCTGTCCTCGATTGGCATCGGGTCGCTGATCGGGCTGCTCGCGCTCGCGTTCGTCGGCGACGTGCCGCGCAAGGGCGTGCTGCTCACGGTCGGGCTGCTCGTGTACACGCTCTTTCTGATCGGCTTCAGCCAGTCGACGGAGCTCTGGCTGGCGATCGTGCTGCTCGCGGCCGCGGGGCTCACGCACGGGCTCGCGCTCGCGTGGAACCAGATGCTGCTGCAGCTGCTACCGCGCAACGAGATGCGCGGGCGTGTCGTCGGCGTGGCGCAGACGGCGTTCGCGCTGATGCCGCTGGGCGCGCTGCCGATGGGCCTGGCGGTCGACCACTGGGGCCTGGCGCGCGGCGTCGGGTCGTTCTTCGTGCTCGCGGCGGTGCTGTTCGTCGCGATGCTGCTGTTCTGGAAGCCGCTGCGGCGCGTCTGAGGTGCTTCCGGGCACCGGGCGGGTCGCTGGTGTATCAATACGCTGGGGAAGAAGGAGGTCCGCGATGGACTGGAACGACACGACCGAGCAGGCGCGCTTCCGCACGGAGGTGCACGAGTTCATCGGCACGCGGCTCCCGGCCTACTACCAGCAGCGCGCGGTGCGGCGCGCCCAGCAGCAAGGGCTGGAGAACGACTGGCAGCAGGACTGGGTGCACGGCTCGCCGGAGGCGCAGGCGGCCGCGCGCGACTGGGCCGCTGCGCTCGCGGAGAAGGGTTGGGCCGCGCCGCACTGGCCGAGTGAGTACGGCGGCGGCGGCCTGACCACGTTCGAGCAGTTCATCATGGCGTGGGAGTTCGCGCGCAGCGAAGTGCCGGTCGTCGGCGGGGCGGGGACGTCGCTCATCGGGCCGACGCTGCTCGTGCACGGCACGCCGGAGCAGAAGGAGCGCTTCCTGGGCCCGACGCTGCGCGGGGAGTACCTCTGGGCGCAGGGCTACTCGGAGCCGGGCGCGGGGTCTGATCTGGCGTCGCTGCAGACGCGCGCGGTGCGCGACGGCGACGAGTACGTGATCAACGGCCAGAAGCTGTGGACGTCCACGGCGCACAAGTCGAACTGGCTCTTCGGGCTGTTCCGCACGGACCCGGACGCGCCGAAGCACCGCGGCATCACTTTCATGGTGCTGGACATGCGCACGCCCGGCGTGAGCGTGCGCCCGATCATCAGCATGGGCTGGGAGCACGCGACCAACGAGACGTTCTACGAGGACGTGCGCGTGCCCGCATCGCAGGTCGTCGGCGAGGTCAACCGCGGCTGGTACGTCGGCATGACCCTGCTCGACTTCGAGCGCTCGTCGATCTCCGGCGCCGTGCAGCAGCGCATGATGGTCGAAGAGCTGGCAGCGCACCTGCGCGAGAACCGCTCGCCGAACCGCCGTGAGCTCGTACGCTCCGAGCTCGCGGACCGCTACGTCGAGACGGAGGTGGTGTTCAACCTCTCGCTGCGCATCGCCTCGATGCAGGCGAACGGGCTGATCCCCAACTACGAAGCCTCGATGGGCAAGATGTACTCGACGGAGGTGCTGCAGCGCATCGCGCGCGCGGGCATGAAGGCGTTCGGCCTGTACGCGAACCTGTGGGCGGCGAACGAGGAGCTCGCGCCGCTGGGCGCGCGCCACACGCAGACCGCCGTGCACAGCGTGGTGCAGACGATCGCGGGTGGCTCGAGCGAGATCCAGCGCAACATCATCGCGACGCGCGGGCTTGGCCTGCCGCGCGGGTAACGCGAGGCCCGGCGCCGGCGCACAGCTCGGACAGCACGAGGGGCGGTCGACGGACCGCCCCTCGTCACGCTCGGGCCGTGGGTGCCGCGCCGCTAGGCGGGCGCGGGCGTGTGCGCAGGCACGCCGGAAGCGTGGATGCGCGCGGCGCCGGTCTGGTGCGGCAAGCGCCGCGCCATGCCGTCCGGGTCCGGCTCGAACTTCGGCAGCGTGAACTCGGGCGTAACGTCGTCCCACACCACGCGCAGCGGCATGTCGACGTGCACGTGATCGAGCGGCACGTTCACGAGGTTGGACGGCAGGCGCGGTCCCTCGTCCAGCTGCACGATCGCGTATACGTACGGCACGAGTTCGTTGAACGCGGGGTGCGCCGGCTGCCGCACCGTGGTGTAGGTGTACAGCCGTCCGCGGCCGGACACCTCGTACCACTCGAGGTCGGTCGCCCAGCAGCGCGGGCAATGCTCACGCGCGAAGATGAACATCATGTCGCACGCGCGACAGCGCTGGACGACGAGCTTGTGCTGCTTGAAGGCGTCCCACATCGGCTGATGGAGGATCGTGGGCTGCGGGAGCGGAAGCGTGTAGTCTGCCATGTCTTCGTACTCTCTTCGCTCGACTCCTCTACGCTCGGTCGGTGGCTAGTAGTTCGGGTCCTTCCCGAGGACCAGCGAGCACATCTCGCTTAGCGTGCCGCCTCAGCCATTGACGAAGCAGAAGTCCAGTTTCGGTACCTGCCGGTCGCCCGCGCGGCCCATCATCTGCCGCACCGACTCGATCACGTGCGAGAAGCCGCCGGCCAGCCCGGACTGCCCGAAGGACAGCTGGCCGCCGTGCGTGTTCAGCGGCAGGTTGCCCTTGTAGGTGAAGTCGGTGGAGGCGGCGAAGTCGCCGACCTCGCCCTTCTTGCAGAAGCCGGCGTCCTCCAGCGACACCGCGACGGTGATCGTGTAGCAGTCGTACAGCGACAGCATGTTCATGTCGCGCGGCGACAGTTGCGCGTTCTGGAAGGCCTGCCGCGCCGAGTGCTTGACCGGCGTGTCGACCATCTTGATCGCGTGCGCCGGCGGAATGCCGTGCTCGATGGAGACGCCCGCGCCCAGCAGGTAGACCGGCGGGTGCGGCCCCGAGTGCGCGCGGTCCGCGCTGGTCACGACCATCGCGGCGGCGCCCGTCGTCGGCATCACGCACTCGAGCAGCTTCAGCGGGTCCGACACCATGCGGGAGTTCATCACGTCGTCGAGCGTGAGCGGAGTGCCGTAGAACGCGGCCAGCGGGTTCGCCTGCGCGTTGAAGCGCTGGTCCACGGCGATCTTGGCGAGCTGCTCCTGCGTGGTTCCGAACTCGAACATGTGGCGCTGCGCGATCATCGCGTAGTTGGAGTTCTGCGCCACGCCGGGGCCATAGGGGAACTCGTAGTTCGCCTGGTAGGTGTTCGGCGCGCCCATGCCGGGGAGCACGTCGCCGGCCGGCGTGTTGATGACGCACACGACGTTGTTCGCCATGCCCGTGGAGACCGCCATCACGGCGAGCGGCAGCATGATCGCGCCCGTGGCGCCGAACATGTTGACGCCGTGCGCCCACCGCGGGCGGATGCCCAGATACTCGGCGAGCTGCGCCGGCTCGCCGAGCGCGAGCTCCGTGATCAGCCCGTCGACGTCTTCCTTGAGCAGGCCGGCGTCCGCGATCGCCTCGATAGCGACTTCGGCCGCCAGGCCGATGCCGGTGCGGTCCGGCCGACGGCGCATCGGCCGCAGCTCGCCGATGCCGATGACTGCTCCCTTGCCTCGGAGGGTCTTGTCCATCGCGACTCCTTGCCAGCGCTATTACGAACGCGGACATAGTAGCGCGGCCGCGCGCCGTTGGCAGCCCCCGCGCGCGGTGACCGGCGCGTTCGAGGCAGCGTGGTAGGCCCGCAGGGATTCGAACCCTGGACCGATGGATTAAAAGTCCACTGCTCTACCACTGAGCTACGGGCCCGCGCCGAGCGTACCCGCTCGCGCTGCACCCGCCTAGCTACCGTCGCCCGACTCGCCCACGTCGATGTTGGGCGGGGCCGGGAGTCGCCGGCGACCCCGCGCTTGATGTGGGGCCCAGCGCCCGGGAGCGGCCACCAGCTGCCGCTGCGCGGGGCGGCCGATGCGCACGCGCGAGCCCCCGATGAATCCGGCCGGCATAGGTACCGCAGCGTCACGACGCACGCCCGTGCGGGCAGCCGTGGCTGTGGGTGGTTCGTGCTAGCCGGTGCCGCGCGCCAGCTCGTCGCGGAGCCAGTCGCTCAGGCCGGTGATGAACGCGTCGCGTCGCGGGCGTTGCGCGCCGGCGTGGTTTGCGAGGATGCGCTCCTTCAGCGCGTCGACGGCGTCGACGTCGCCCGGGTCGGGGACGTGGAACAGCTCGTCGGGGTCGCACGCGACGTGCATGTCGCGGCCGTCCGCGAAGCGCTCGTTCACCGGCAGTCCGAGCCGCGTGGCCGCGAGCGGCCAGGTCGCGTCGACGGTGGTCCACTGCGACTGCCGCTCGAGGCGCAGGAACGTGTGCACGTCCGGGACCGGGCCGGCCGCGAGGATCGCCGCGAGCGTGGGGGGCGCCCATGGCGCGTTCTCACGTGTGAACTCGTGCGCGGCGTGGATCAGCGCGGCGTGCAGCCCGAACTCGGTGTACAGGGCGTGCAGCAGCACATGCTTGCCGGTGCAGGTGGCGCGCCACTCGGCGATGGTGGTGGTGGGGCGGCGGTCGCTCGCGCGCTCGTACGGGAGGTCTCGCACCACGGCGAAGATCGCCGCCACGGTCAGCTGCGCGTCGTCTGGCAGGCGGCCGCGCGCCACTGCCGCGGCGCGGAAGTCGGCGAGCAGTCCCATCGGCCGATGCTACGCCGCTCAGCCGCAGCGCGTGTAGCCGCACGACGGACACGTCAGGCAGCCTTCGAGGTACGCGAGTTGCAGCCCGCAGTCCGGGCACGTGACGCCGGAGGGCACAGCGGCGGGCTCCGCGTGCGGCGCGCCATCGAGGAAGTGCTGGCGCAGCCAGCGGAAGATGTAGTCCAGCACGCTCGTCGCGAACGGGATCTCCGGGTTCGCGGTGGGGCCGTACGGCTCGAAGCGAGTCTGCTCGAGCTTGCCTGCGAGCTGCTCGAGGCTGACGCCGTACTGCAGCGCGATCGAGGTGAGCAGCGCCACCGCGTCGGTGAGCCCGGAGACGGTGGAGCCTTCCTTGGCGATTTTGATGAAGACCTCGCCGGGCGAACCGTCGTCGAACATGCCGACGGTGACGTAGCCTTCCTGATCGCCGACGCGGAACTTGTGGGTGACGGCCGGACGCTCGTCGGGCAGGTGTTGGCGGCGCGGGGCGCCTGCTATCGACTCGGTCGTGCGTGCGGCCTCGGCGGGCCGGTCGTGCGCCAGCACCTGAGTGGCGCGCGAGCCGTCGCGGTACACCGTGACGCCTTTGCAGCCGAGCTCGTGCGCGCGTACGTAGATCGCGCGCACGTCTTCGACGCTGGCGTCGCGCGGGAGGTTCACGGTTTTCGATACCGCGAGGTCGGTGTGCGCCTGGAAGGCGGCCTGCATGCGGACGTGCCACTCCCAGCCGACCTCGTGCGCGGTGACGAAGCGGCGGCGCGCCTCCGGCGGCACTTCCGCGCGCTCCGCGAGCCGCGTGCCACGCGCAAGCGCCTCGCCGAGTGCGGCGCTGGCGAAGCCGCCCGCGCGCGCGGCCTCCTCGAACACCGCGGAGACCTCGGGCAGCAGCGTGCCATCGCCCATCCGCCTCATGTGGGCGAGCGAGAACAGCGGCTCGATACCCGACGATGCGCTCGCGATGATGGCGATGGTGCCCGTCGGCGCGATGCAGGTGCGGGTCGCGTTGCGGTAGCGCGGCCCGCCCGCGTAGATCGAGCGCTCCCAGTTGGGGAACGCGCCCTTCTCCGCGCCGAGGGCCAGCGACGCGGCGTCGGCCGCGTCGCGCACCGTGCGCCCGAGCCGGTCGGCGAGCGCGAGCGCCGCCTCCGAGTCGTACGGGATGCCCGCCGCGATCAGCAGGTCGGCGAAGCCCATCAGGCCGAGGCCGAGCTTGCGGTTGCCGCGCACCGCATCGGCGATCGCCTCGAGCGGGAACTGGTTCGCCTCGATCACGTCGTCGAGGAAGCGCACGCCGAGCGCCACATGCTCGCGCAGCGCGGCCCAGTCGAAGTCGCCGCGCTCGGGCAGCCAGAAGCGCGCGACGTGGATCGAGCCGAGCGTGCATGCTTCCCACGGCAGCAGCGGCACCTCGCCGCACGGGTTCGTCGCCTCGATGGCGCCGAGGGCGGGCGTGGGGTTCGCGCGGTTCATCGCGTCGAGGAAGAGCAGCCCAGGGTCGCCCGTGCGCCACGCCGCGCGCGCGATCTCGTCCAGCAGCGCCGCGGCCGGCAGCTCGCCGCGCGGGGCGCCGTCGCGCGGGTCGCGCAGCGTCAGCGTGCCACCGGTGGCGGCGGCGCGCATGAACTCGTCGGTCACGGCCACGGAGATGTTGAAGCGCTGCGCGGTGACGCCGTCGTCCTTGGCGTGGATGAAGGCGCGCACGTCCGGGTGATCGACGCGCAGCACTCCCATGTTCGCGCCGTCGCGCTTGCCGCCCTGCGTCACCAGCCGCGACACGTCGTCGTAGTGGCGCAGCACGGAGACCGGGCCGCACGCCGCGCCGTGGGTGCTGGCGATCGGCTCGCCGACGCCGCGCAGCCGCGAGAAGGAGAAGCCGGTGCCGCCGCCGTACTTTTGCACGAGCGCCGCCGCCTGCGCAGTCGACATAATCGAGTCGAGCGTGTCCTCGACGGGCAGCACGAAGCAGGCGGCGAGTGTGCCGGCGCCCGTGCCCGCGTTCATCAGCGTCGGCGAGTTGGGAAGGAAGCGCAGCGCGGCCATCGCGTCATAAAAGCGCTGCGCCCAGTGCGCGCGTAGCTCGGGCGTCGGCTCGACTGCGGCGACTGCCTCCGCGACGCGCGCGAACAGCTGCTCGGGCGTCTCGATGAGTGCGTGCGCGGCGTCGCGCAGCAGGTAGCGTCGCTCGAGCACGGTGCGCGCGTTGTCGCTGAGCGCGACCGGATGGGTGACGACGTGGGTAGGGGTGACCATGGCGGGTCCCTCCGCTGGGGGAGCCGCGCTATGAGAACATACGTTCCGTACGCGCGCAAGTCCCGTCGCCCCTCGATCGTAGCGGGCCGCGAGGCGGATGTGGGAACGCAGGCGGGACGGCGGCTAGACGCTCAGCGCCTGCTCGATCTGCTGGATGTGCTCATCGCGGTGAGCGGAGCGGCGCATGACGTAGGCGTGCGGTCCGGCGAGGACGGCGTCGGTGGCCCGTGGGGTGAGCTCTGCGATCGCAGCATCGACGGCCGTCGCGGCGGCGAGCGCCTGATCGGCGGAGGCGCGTGGGGGCAGCGCCAGCAGCAACGGCTCGAGCGCGGCGTTCACGTGATGGTCCTCGTCCGTCATCGCGCCATCCTCGGCGTACTCGCGGAGTGCCTCGCGCTGGCGGCGGTCCCAGAACGCGAGGTGCGCGAGCACGGTGGCGACGGTCCACCCGCCGCCGACCGGCCGCGCGAGCGCCGCCTCGTCGAGCGTCCCGACGAGCGCGCGCAGGCGCTCGGTCGCGCGGACGTTCGCGTCGACGACGGCGCGCGCGGCAGCGGTCACGGGCGCTAGTAGCGAGCGGC
>CAMDBZ010000082.1 GCA_945889565.1 Thermoflexus hugenholtzii JAD2
AGCGCGAGCTGCGCGTTGACGTTGGCGAGCAGCTGCTCGCGCGCGGCGGCGAGGCCGCGCAGCGCGGCCAGCGCCTGGGCCGGTGTGCAGGCGATCGTGGGTGCGCTGCGATCGTGGGCGGCGGCGTGCGCGAGGCAGGCGCGCCACCACACGGCCCAGGCGTCGAGGGTGTCGAGCACGGACTGGCGTTCGCGGTACCAGCGCGCGCCGAGCGTCGCGGCGGCGTCGAAGCGCTCGTTGCGGCTGGCGGTGGCGAGGCGCTCGGCGTCGGCGGCCGCGGTCTCGCGCAGCTGGCGCAACGCGGGGTCCGAGTGCAGGCGGAGCGCGAGGCCGTAGCGGCCGCGGGCGGCGAGCGCGAGCTCGTCGGCGGTCGCGGGGTCGATGCCGTGGCTGGCGGCGAGCAGCGCGGCGAGCTCCGCGCGCGGCAGCGGGCGCAGCACGAGCTCCTGGCAGCGCGAGCGGACGGTGGGCAGCAGCGCGCCGGCGTCGGCGGCGAGCACGATCAGCAGCACGGAGGCGGGCGGCTCCTCGAGCGTCTTGAGCAGCGCGTGCGCGGCCTCGCGCTGGAGGTCGTCCGCGGTGTCGATGACGAAGATGCGGCGCGGCGACTGGAACGGCGCGAGGCTGGCGACGCGCTCGAGGCGGCGCACCTGGCAGATGCGGATGCGCGTGGAGCCGTCGGCGGCGTGATCGCGGTGGGCGGGGCCGCTCTCGTCGCAGATGCCGCCGATGGCGATCCGCTCGATGTCGGGCGCGGTGCCGGCTTCGACGTGGATGCAGGCGCGGCACTCGCGACAGGGCGCGGCGTCCGGGTCGTCCGCGCGGCGCTCGCAGCAGAGCGCCTGCGCGAGGCGGCGCGCGAGCGTGGCCTTGCCGACGCCGGTCGGTCCGCTGAAGAGGTAGGCGTGGGCGAGCCGGTCCGTGGCGAGCGCGCGCCGTAGCGCGGCGACGCCGAGGCTGTGGCCGGCCACGCCCCAGTCGGCCGCCGAAGCGGCGGTGTGGCGTCCGTCGGCGTCGGCAACGTGCGCCCAGGGGCGCGGCGCGCCCGGCGCCTCAGTCGACATCGAGCGCCATCAGGTCGGCGGCGGTCTCGCGGCGGCGGAGCAGGCGGGCGCTGCCGTTCGCGACGAGCACGACGGCGGGCTTGTAGGCGAGGTTGTAGTTCGAGGCCATCGCGAGCTGGTACGCGCCGGCGGCGGGCGTCGCGAGCAGCTCGCCGGCGTGCAGGCGGGGGAGCGCGGCGTCGCGCACGAGGATGTCGCCGGACTCGCAGTACTTGCCGGCGATCGTGACGGTCTCCTCGGCGGGCGCGAGCGGGCGCTCGGCGGCGATCGCTTCGTAGCGGGCGCCGTACATCGCGGGGCGCACGTTGTCGGCCATGCCGCCGTCGACGGCGACGTAGGTGCGCACGCCGGGGATCTCCTTGCGCGCGCCGACGGTGTAGAGCGCGACGCCGGCGCGGCCGACGATCGAGCGGCCGGGTTCGAGCGTGAGCCGTGGCATGGGGAAGCCGCGCGCGTCGGCCTCGCGGCGGAACGTCCCGCAGATGGCGCGCGCGTAGGCGGCGAGCGCGGGCGGTTCCTGGTCGCCGAGGTAGGCGACGGCGAAGCCGCCGCCGGGGGAGCACTCCGGGACGGCGACGCCGAGGCGGTCGCGGCAGACGTCGGCGATGAAGGCGGCGAGCACCTCGATACCGAGCACGTACGGCTCGAGCTCGAAGATGGGCGAGCCGAGGTGCATGTGCAGGCCGCGGAACTCGAGGTGGGTGGCTTCGGCGATGGCGCGCACGGCGGCCTCGGCGGCGCCGGTGGCGATGGGCACGCCGAACTTGGTGTCGAGGATGCCGGTGGTGGTCTTCTCGTGGGTGTGCGCGTCGACGCCGGGGGAGACGCGCAGCAGCACCGGCTGAACGACACCGGCTGCGCGCGCGGCGGCCTCGGCGAGCGCGACCTCGCCTGAGTTGTCGATGACGATGCGGCCGATGCCGCACTCGACGGCGAGCGCGAGCTCGTCGGCGCTCTTGTTGTTGCCGTGGAAGTAGACGGTGCGCATGTCGACGCCGGCGGCGCGCAGGACCTCGATCTCGCCACCGGAGACGGCGTCGAAGCCGAGCCCCTGCGCGGCGATCAGGCGCGCGAAGGGGCGATTGAGGAAGGCCTTGGACGCGTACAGCACGTCGGTCTCGGCGTGCTCGGCGCGGAAGGCGTCGCGGTAGCCGCGGCATTGCGCCTCGAGCGTGGCCTGATCGAAGACGTAGAGCGGGGTGCCGAACTCGCGCGCGAGCGCGCGCACGTCGCAGCCGCCGATCGCGAGCGTGCCGTCTGCGGTGAGCGCGGCGGTGTGCGGGAGCAGGTGCGCGAGCGGGAGCGCCGTCGCGGTGCTCGGCGGCGTGGGGGTCTGGGTCATGGCTGGTCGGCCTCGGTGGGTCGCCGCGCCGGGCGCGGTGCAGTCGGTCGCGTCTGGCTCGCGCGCTCGCGACGCGGCGCTGCGGGCCGGGGCCATTATGGCACGGCGGGGACGCGGGGGGCTGCGCGCGGGGCGATTCGCTGTTGCGGCGGATGAGGCCGGTGAACCAGGCGGCGAGGACGGTGAGCGGGGGGCAGAGGCGGTCGAGTCGCGCGGCGGGGACGTTGACGCGGCGCGGGCGTGGCACCACGCTCAGGCTGGCGTGGGCAGCGCGCGATGCAGGGGAGGCCGACGTGGAGTGGATCGTGACGGTGTTGGTCCTGACGCCGCTGTGCGCGTTCGCGTTCACGCGGGCGCGGCGCGAGGGGGCGGCGCTGGCGCAGCGGGCGGCGGGCGGCGCGCGCGTGAACGTCGTGGCGATGCGCGCGGCGTGGGGGGTGCAGATCGGCGCGGCGGTGATCTTCTTCTTGTTTGTGGTGGTGTACACGCTGTCGGCGAGCGTGCATCAGATCCCGGCGGGGCACGTGGGGGTGGTCTACAACTTCGGGCGGATCATCGGACAGCGGTCGGAAGGGCTGCAGCTGACGTTCCCGTGGCAGACGATGTACCGCGAGAGCATCCAGGTGCAGCGGCATCGTTTCGCCGATGTGACGGCGTTCTCGAAGGAGACGCAGGACGTGCTGGTGGTGGCGACGGTGAACTACTCGGTGTCGCCGAACGCGGTGCAGACGCTGCTGCGCGAGGTGGGGCCGAACTGGTTCGACCGGCTGATCGAGCCGCGGGTGGTGAACTTCCTCAAGGAGGAGACGGTCAAGTACATCACGGTGGATGTGGCGCCGAACCGCGAGAGCATCCGCTCGGCGGTGCGCGAGCGGCTGGCGCGGGACTTGGAGCAGTACTCGATCAACGTCGACGACCTGCTGATCGACAACATCGATTTCCTGCCGGAGTTCAAGCAGGCGATCGAGCAGAAGCAGATCGCGACGCAGGACGCGTTGCGCGAAGAGGCGCGGGTGGAGCAGCGTCCCAACGAGGCGCAGCAGGTGATCGAGACGGCGCGCGGCGCGGCGGAGGCGTTGAAGATCAACGCGGACGCGCAGGCGCAGGCGAACCGCGCGCTCTCGGCGTCGCTGACTGATCAGCTGATCCAGTTCCAGCTCGTACAGAAGCTGTCCGACAAGATCCAGGTGATGTTGCTGCCGACAGGGCAGGGCGTGCTGCTGGACACGCGCTCGCTGCTGCCGGCGTCGGCGGCAACGCCCGCGGCGGCCCGCTAGCAAGCGCGCGCGTGACGGCGAGCGCGCGCGCGGCGCCGGTGCTGACGCCGCAGCGCGTGGGCGCGCTGCGGCGGCGGCTGCTCGCGTGGTACGACGTCGAGGGCGGCGAGTTTCCGTGGCGCGCGGCGCGCGATCCGTACGCGGCGCTGGTGGCGGCGGTGTGCTCGCAGCAGACGCAGATGGCGCGCGTGTTGCCGTTGTGGGAGCGCTGGATGGCAGCGTTCCCGACGCTTGCGGGGGCGGCCGTTGCCGACGACGCGAACGCGTTGCGCGTGTGGGGTGGCGCGGGGTACCCGCGTCGCGCGCTGTCGATCGTCGGGACGGCGCGCGTGTGTGTGCGCGAGCACGGCGGCGCGTTGCCGCGCGACGAGGTGGCGCTGCTCGCGCTGCCGGGGGTGGGACCGTTCACGGCGGCGATCGTGCGGTGCTTCGGGTGGGGCGATGACGCGGCCGCTATCGATACGAACGTGGTGCGCGTGCTGGGGCGGGTGGTGCACGGCGATCTGCAGCCCGCGCGCGAGACGTCCGGTGCGGTGCTCGCGGCGACGGCGCGGCGGTTGCTGCCGCCGGGTGACGCGGGGCGCTGGAACCCGGCGCTGATGGACTACGGCGCGCGCGTGTGCACGCCGCGACCGCGCTGCGAGGCGTGCGTGGTGGCGACGGTGTGCGCGGCGCGGCCACGCTTCGCGCGCGGAGAGCGTGCGGAGCCGCTGCGACGGCAGCCGGCGTACGCGGGCTCCGACCGCGAGTGGCGGGGGCGCATTCTGCGCGTGCTGCGCGCCTCGGACGGTGCGCTCGGCGGGGAGGAGTTGCTCGCGCGGGTGGGTGCCGCGCCCGGCGACGCGGCGCGCGTGCGCGCGCTGGTGGCGGCGCTGGCGCGTGAGGGGTTCGTGACGGTGGAGCGTGCGGGGCGGGTCGTGCTCGGGGGCGCGGCGTGCGGTGAGCTCGGCGCGCGCGACGGGGGTGCCGCGGTCTAGGATGGGCCGCGAACGGCGGGGGCCGACGAGGGGTGAGCGATGACGCAGGTGGCAGTGACGCGGGTCTACGGGGACGCGCAGGTGACGGTGGAGCTGGTGGGGCCGCTGGGGCCGTTCGCGAACAACGCGTACATCGTGCGGCCGGTGGGGAGCGGCGCGGTGACGGTCGTCGATGCGCCGGCGGGGGCGGAGGCGATCGTCACCGCGCTGGCGGGGGCGGCGGTGGAGCGGATCGTGGTGACGCACTCGCACCGCGATCACTGGGACGGCTTCGGCGTGCTGCGGGCGTACACGAATGCGCCGGTGTTCGCGTCGGAGCGCGAGACGGAGCTGGACGCGTCGCGCGGGGTGCAGCCGCTCGCGGACGGGGCGACGTTTGCGGTGGGCGGCGCGCAGGTGGAGGTGCTGCACACGCCGGGCCATACGCCGGGTTCGATCTGCCTGCGCGTGGGCGGTGCGTTGCTGACGGGCGACACGCTGTTCCCCGGGGGGCCGGGGAACTCGCGCTCGCCGGAGGCGCTGGCGCAGGAGATCGCGTCGATCACGGGGCGGTTGTTTGCGCTGCCGGACGCGACGCTGGTGCTGCCGGGCCACGGCGCGGGGACGACGATCGGAGCGTCGAGGGCGGAGTACGCGGTATTCGCGGCGAAGGCGCACGCGGCGGAGCTGCATGGGGACGTGCTCTGGGCGGAGTAGGAGGGGAGGGCCCACCCACCCACCCTCAGATCGGGGGCTGCGCCCCTGGACCTCCTGAGGGATGCGGGCCCCGTCGATGTGCACCGCGGGCGAAGGGTAAGCGGGCGCGGAGCCCTCACCCCCCGACCCCCTCTCCCCGGGGCGGGGCGAGGGGGAGCCGGAGCGGAGCTGCACTCGCTACGCTGCGGGGACCGGGGCTGGTTTGACCGCGGCTCTCGGCGATCCATAGGATTCAGCGGTCGAACCCTGGCTTCGAGCAAGATTCCGTGAAGGGGAGGGCGCGTGCCTGAGCTCGTGACGTTCGCGAACGGGCTGCGCGTGGTGGTGGTGCCGATGCCGCACGCGCGCTCGGTGGCGCTGTCCATGTACGTGAGCGCGGGCTCGCGGTTCGAGACGGCGGCGGACGCGGGGCTGTCGCACTTCGTGGAGCACCTGTGCTTCAAGGGCACGGAGCGGCGGCCGCGGCCGAAGGACGTGGCGATCGAGATCGACGCGATGGGCGGGTCGATCAACGCGGCGACGGAGCGCGAGTACACGGTGTACTACGCGAAGGTGACGCCGGAGCACGCGGGGCGCGCGCTCGACATCCTGGGGGACATGGTGCGCCGCTCGCTGTTCGTGCCGGGCGAGGTGGAGCGCGAGCGTGGCGTGATCCTCGAGGAGCTGGCGGCCGTGGAGGATGCGCCGGACGAGCACGTGGGCGTGCTGCTGGACGGGCTGCTGTGGCCGGGCCAGGCGCACGGGCGCGACATCGCGGGGACGCCGGAAACGGTAGCGGCGATCGGGCGCGATCGGCTGTACGACTACTATCGCGCGCAGCACGTGGCGAACGGGGTGGTGGTGGCGATCGCGGGGGCGATCGAGGAGCGCGCGGCGCTGGCGCTGGTGCAGGCGCAGCTGGGCGACTGGGCGCCGGGCACACCGTCGACGTGGGCGCCGAACACGCCGGGGGCGGGCCCGCGGGTGCAGGTGCTGGCGAAGGACACGGAGCAGACGCACCTGGCGCTGGGCCTGCCGGCGACGGGCGCGCGCGACGCCGACCGCTACCCGCTCGGGCTGCTGTCGGTGGTGGTGGGCGAGGGCATGTCGTCGCGGCTGTTCCTGCGGCTGCGGGAGGAGCTGGGGCTGTGTTACGACGTGCGCAGCCAGCTGACGCAGCTGCTGGATACGGGCGCCTTCGCGGTCTCGGCGGGCGTGGACACGGAGCGCGCGGCGGAGGCGATCGGCGAGATCGGGCGCGAGCTGGCGCGCGCGCGCGAGCCGGTCGGCGCCGCGGAGCTCGAGCGGGCGAAGGGGCTCGTGTCGTCACGCATCCAGCTGTATATGGAGGACACGCAGTCGGTGGCGGGCTGGTACGGCTCGCGCGCGATCCGCGGGTTGCCGCTGGACGCGCCTGAGCACGTGATCGGCTGCTTCGAGCGCGTGAGCATCGACGATGTGTCGCGCGTGGCGAACGCGGTGCTGCGCGACGATCAGCTGCACGTGGCGGCGATCGGCCCGTTCGACGACGATGCGGCGCTGCGCGAGCGCGCGACGCTCGCGTGCTGACGCTGACTTCGTGATGGGCGGCGGGCTGGTGACAGACGCCGCGGGCGCGCGGGCGGCGGAGCGGCTGCTGGTGGTGCCGGTGTTGCCGCCGGCGGCGGGATCGACGGAGCCGCGCTACGTGCTGGTGCGCTGGCCGGACTGGCCGCACGCGGCGATGCTGCCGCTGGCGCTGGCGGGCGCGGACGACGCGCTGGACGATGCGGTGGCGACGCTGCTGCGCAGCCGCTTGCAGCTCGACGCGGCCGGACCCGCGACGCTGGCCGCCGAGCGCGTGCCGGTGCGGCTGGCGCAACCGCGCATCGGCGTGCACGGGCCGGGCTGGCTGCGCGGGGTGCGCGCGCCCGCCTCAGGCGACCCGCAGCCGGACGCGCTGCTCGATGGCTACGTGGCGCTGCCGCTGGCGGAGGCGCTGGCCGCGCTGTCGACGGATGTGGAACGCGCGGTGCTGCGGTCGGTGGGTCAGTTGCCGTGAGTCACTCGCCGTGACGGGCACGGGCTGAGCGGCGCTCGCTTCACAGGGGACTGGATGCGCGCTCGCGTGGCACCGAACGCATGACAGGCCTGCGCAGGCTGGCGAACGCGCGACGACGGGGTGCTGGTATCGCGCGTGGCGGCGACCTCGCTGCGAGTCGACGCGACGAGGGTGCCGTTGCGCTGACGCTCGTTGTATTGCTCGACTTGGAAACCAGTGAGG
>CAMDBZ010000083.1 GCA_945889565.1 Thermoflexus hugenholtzii JAD2
GACCGCCGCGGCGTGACCCGGCGCGCAGGCGAGGCGCGCGTGCTGGTCACGGCCCCGCCGGTCACGGCCCCGCCGGTCACGGCCCCGCCGGTCACGGCCCCGCCGGTCACGGCCCCGCCGGTGACAGCACTGCAGAAAGAGCGGCGCGCGTGACCACGAACCTCGTGCCGCTGCTGGCCGCGCTGCTCATCGGCGTGGGCGCCGCCGTGCAAACCTCGATGGTGGGCGCGATGGGCCGGCAGCGCGGGGCGGTGGAGGCGAGCTGGCTGTCGCTGCTCGCCACCGTCACCGGCATCGCGCTGATCCTCGGCGTGCGCTCGCTGCGCGCGGAGGGAGTCGTGCTGCCGGCGCCGTTCGATCGCTGGCCGGTGCTCGCGCTGGTTGCCGCGCTGACGGTGTCCGCGCTCTGGCTCTCGACGCGGGGGTTGCCTGCCTACTACGCGGGCACCGGGCTGTTCGCGATTGCCTTCCTGATCGGCGCGGGCAGCCTCGGCCCAAAGCTCGGCGTGGCGCTGTTCCTGAGCGCGACGATCGGCGGACAGGTGGTGGGCGCGCTTGTCATCGATCAGCTCGGCGCGTTCGGCGCGGCGGCGATTCCGCTCACGCCGGCGCGGCTGGGCGGCGTGATGATGCTGCTCGCCGGTGTGATGTTGGTGCGCTTCGGGCGCTGACGCTCACAATTCCTTTACGGCTCGACGGTAACCTCAACGCGACGGCCCTGCATTCGCACGCCGTTGCACACGACGACTCCGCGGAAGAAGGGGATCCGATGCAGGTCACGGCCCACGCGCACGGCACACCGTCGTGGTTTGGGCTATCGACGAGCGACGAGGCCGCCGCCCTGCGCTTCTACGGCGAGCTGTTCGGCTGGGCCGACAGCCCGAACCCGATCGGCGAGGGCATGGGTGACTACCACATGCAGAAGCTCGATGGCGCCGACGTCGGCGCGATATCGCAGCAGCAGCCCGACGAGGTCGCGCAGGGCATACCGCCGCACTGGAACGTGCACCTCTCGGTTGACAACGTGGACACGACGGTGGACCGGGTGCGCGCCGCCGGCGGCCAGGTGCTGGCAGAGCCGTTCAACGTGATGGAGTACGGGCGCATGGCCGTGGTCGCCGACCCCACCGGCGGCGTCGTCTGCCTATGGCAGGCCGGCAGCCATCCCGGCGCCGGCGTGATGCGCGAGCCCAACTCGGTGGCATGGGCGGAGCTGCTGACGAACGACGCCGACCGCGCCGCGACGTTCTACGACCAGGCGCTTGGTCTGACCCCGGAGGTCGCGCCGGTAGCCGGGGGGCAGCCGTACACGATGCTCCGCGCGGGGGGCCAGGACGTCGACGGCGTGATGACGATGACCCCGGAGATGGGCCAGCACCCGCCGAGCTGGATGATCTACTTTGAGGTCGAGGATGCGGCGCAGTGCGTCGAGCGCGCGCAGCAGCTCGGCGCGACAGTGCTGCAGCCGCCGACGGACATCCCCTCGGGACGCTTCGCGATGCTGCGCGACCCGCAGGGCGCGGTCTTCGGCGTGATCAAGTCGGCGGCGATGGCGTAGCGGCGCGTCATTCCCGGGCACACGCTTGAGGGCGCGACTGCACGTCGCGCCCTTCGCGTTGACACAGCGGGGCGTTACGCGCGATCTGCCTCGACGGCGGGAGCGGGGCGGCGTCCGCGCAACCGGTCGAACGCGCGGCCGAAGTCGCCCTCGTCCCACGACACGAGCAGCTGCGCGGCGATGCCGACGCTCGAGTACGTGCCGGCCACGATGCCGACGAGCAGCACCAGCAGGAACGACTGGATCGTCACGCCGCCCAGCAGCAGCAGCGCGAGCACGGTCAGCAGCACGGTGATCGAGGTGTTCAGCGAGCGCCCGATCGTCTGCACCAGCGCGGCGTTGACGTTGTCGGCGAGCGGCGCCGTCGGGGCGAGCCGCACGTTCTCGCGGATGCGGTCGAACACCACGATCGTGTCGTGCACGGAGAAGCCGATCACGGTGAGCAGCCCCGTCACGAACATCAGGTTGACCTCGACGCCGAACAGCTTGCCGAACAGGGAGAATGCACCGAGCACGATGATCACGTCATGCAGTGTGGCGATGATCGCGCAGGTGCCGTAACGGATCGGCCGCGGCACGGAGGAGAACGCGAACGCGATGTAGGCGAGGATCGCGAACGCGGCGATCACGACCGCGACCGACGCGTTGCGCACCGCGACCTTGGAGACGACGGGCGAGACCGTGGCGAACTCCTTCACCTCGAACGGCCCGAAGCGCTGCTCGAGCGCCGTTTCGATGGTGCCGCGCTCGCCGGGCGCGGGTGGGCGCGGCGTGGCGGTGACCGCGGGGGTGGCGCTCGCGGAGGGCGTCGCGCTCGCGTCGGTCGCGCCTGCCGCGCTCGTCGCCGCTGCTGTGGCGGCTGCGGTCGCGGCCGGCGTGGCCGTTGCCGCGGGCGCCGTGGGCACCGGCGTCGGCAGCGCGCCCACGAGCCCGTGCGTGTCGGACGCCGCGATGTAGCCCGTGTTGCCGAGCGCCTGTACGCGGTAGACCGCGCCGCTGGGACAGTTGCGGTGCTGCTCCAGCACGCGCGCCTCGGTGCCGGCCGGGAGCGTCGCGGCCTCGATGCCGAACTGGCAAGGGTCGCCCTGGCGCACGGCGCGCAGCACCACGTCGCCGCTCGCGCCCTCGGCGCCGAGCCGCACCGTCGCGCCGCCCTGCGTCGCGGGCCCACCCGGCTCGACCTCGGAGAACGAGCCCTCGGGCACCTGCAGGCTCTTGGTGCGCACCAGGAACTCGCTCGCGCCGGTGGACTGGATGCGCGCCTCCGCGTGACCGAGGCGCGCGAGCTCGTCGCGCAGCGCGATCTGCTGCACGGGCTGCTGGAACTGCAGCAGCATCGTCGTGCCGGAGGTGAACTCGATGCCCGGGCGCAGCGTCGGCGGGATCGCGAGCAGCACGAGCGCGACGACGGCCGACAGCCCGCTCGCGAGGAACAGCCACCTGCGATTGGAGACGAGGTCGAGCGTCTTCATCCGTCGCCACCCGCCGCCGCGTGTTCCGGAACGGGCCGCAGGTCCGCTCCGAGCCAGTCCGGTCGCCGCGCGATCGCCGTGCCGATGAGCAGCCGCATGAACGAGCGCGTCACGATGATCGCGGAGAAGAACGACAACGTGACGCCGACCGCGAGCGTGAGCGCGAAGCCCTGCACGAGCGGCGCCTCGAACGTGCCGAGCCCCGGCAGCGTGATCCCGCCGCCGAGCGCGTACAGGATGCCCGTGGTGATGAGCGTGCTCGCGTTCGAGTCGCGGATCGAGGGGAAGGCGCGGCGGAAGGCGCTCTCCAGCGCCGTCGAGTAGCTGCGACCGTCGCGCAGTTCCTCCTTCAGCCGCTCGAACACGAGCACGTTCGCGTCGACGGCCATGCCGATCGACAGCACGAAGCCGGCGATGCCCGCGAGGCTGAGCGTGACCGGGATCAGCTTGAACACCGCGAGCGAGATCAGCGTGTAGACGATGAGCGCGCCCGAGGCCACCACTCCTGGCACGCGGTAGTACAGCACCATGAACAGGATCACGATCAGCAGCCCGACTTCGCCGGCGAGCACAGAGCGGCGCACGGCGTCCTCGCCGAGCGTCGCGTCGACGTTCTGCTCCTGCAGCACGGTGAGCTGCACGGGGAGCGCGCCGGCGTTGAGCTGCACCACGAGCTCGGCGGCTCCGGTGCGGCCCTCGGCGGATTCGCGCGGCATGCCGGTGATCGAGCCGCGGTCGCTGATCGTGCTCTGCACGACGGGCGCCGCGAGCTGCTCGTTGTCGAGGAAGATGCCGAGCTGCTGGTTGACCAGGCGCTTCGTGATCTGCTCGGAGAGCGTGGCGCCGTCGGCGGTCCAGTTGAACTGGACGACGGGCGCGCCCAGCTGGTTGACGTCGACGAACGCGTTGGGCCGCAGGAAGCGCGACGTGAGCGCCACGGGTTCACCGCGCAGATCGCCGACGGCCTGCACCCACTGGCCCTGTTCGTCGCACGGCGTGTTGCCGGGGTTCGTGCCGGTGACGCGCTCGCAGAACTGCAGCAGCGCGGTGCGGCCGAGCAGATCGCGCGCCTCGGCGGGCGTGAGCCCGGGCAGCTGCACCGAGATGTTCGAGTCGCCCTGGCGCGTGACCTCGGCCTCCGCGACGCCGGCGCCGTCCACGCGCTTGCGCAGCACGCGGATGGTGCCCTCGATCGCGTCGTCGAGGTTGCCGTCGGCGCCCTCTGGCAGCGCGGCGCGCAGCAGCAACCGCGTACCGCCCTGCAGGTCGAGCCCGAGCCGCACCTCGCGCCGCTCGAAGTCGCCGATGTGCACGCCGCGGCCCTTCGGCCACGGGATGCCTGCCGGCAGGAAGTCCGCGGGCTGGCTGGGCCACACCGCGACCAGCGCCCCGGCCGCGACGAGCACGATGAACATGACCGGCAACAGGCGCTTGCGCTGCACCTTACGAGGTCCGCGGCTGCCCGGCCGGCGCGCCGGCGGGGGTGCTGACGTAGGCGACCGCGTCCGCCGTCGCCCGCAGTTGCACGCCCGGCGCCGCCTCGAGGATCAGCTCGAGCGGGCCGTGCTCCTGGGTGCGGATCTCGCGCACCACGGCGTAGAAGCCGCCCGTGGTCACGATCTCGTCGCCGACGTTCAGCGCCGATATGTCGCGCTTGCGCCGCCGCTGCTGTTGGATCACCGGGCGCAGCAGGATGAAGTAGAACCCCGCGATCACCGGGACCACGAACAGCAGGAACTCGCTCACGACGCGCCGCCGTCCCCGGCGGGCCGCTCGGCCACTGCCGCGGGCGCGCCTGCGCCGGGTTGCTCCGGCTCTCGCACGGGCTGCGCGGTCGCCCAGTCCGTGCTGTCGAGCTTCACGAGGTCGTCGCGCGTGTCCAGGCGGTCGACGTAGAGGATGCCGTTGACGTGGTCCACCTCGTGCTGGAGCGCCTGCGCGAGCAGGTTGCCCTCGGCGCGGATGCGGCGCTCCTTGCCCTGCTCGTCGAGTCCGCGCACGACCACGCGCTCGGCGCGCGTCAGGCTGCCGCGGTAGCCGGGCACGGAGAGGCAACCCTCGTGCTCCATGCGGCGGGTGCCGGACTGGCGGACCACGACTGGATTGATCAGCGCGAACGGCTCCTCGTCCGGCATGCCGAGCACGACGACGCGCAACGGCACCCCGATCTGCGGCGCCGCGAGGCCGACGCCCTGCGCAGCGTGCATCGACTCGATCATGTCGCCGATGAGCCGCCGGATGGCGTCATCGACCTGCCGCACGCGCTTCGCGGGCTGGCGCAGCACGGGGTCGCCGAGGTACCGAATCGGACGGACGGTCACGCGCGACTCCGGTAGCGGCTGCAACGGCGATTGTAGGCCACCGCTCGCGCAGCGTCGCGGCACGCGGCGCGGCATGGCGCGGCGCCGCTGTTCGAGCGTCGGGCGCTGCCCTCAGCCGACGGAGAGCGGGTCCACGTCGACAGTCCACCCGGCGGGCAGGTCGAGGTCGCGCACCACGGCGACGGGGTCGGGGCCGCGCACGAGCAGCGCCCAGCGGTGGCGGCCGCGCGCGCGCGCGATGGGCGGCGGCGTGGGGCCCAGCACGTCGATGTCCGGCACGCCGGCGGCGCGGCGGCGCAGCTCCCGCTCGACGCGCAGCGCCTCCTCCAGCGCGAACTCGGCACGCGTGTGCTGGAACTGCAGCCGTACAAGGCGAGTGAACGGCGGGTAGCGGTGCGCCTGCCGCCACGGCAGCTCCTGCTCGAAGAAGCCATCGACGTCGTAGTCGGCGGCGCAGAGGATGGCGCGGTCCTCGGGCGCGAGCGTCTGCACCACGACGCGGCCGTGGCGGTCGGCGCGCCCGGCGCGTCCCGCGACCTGCGCGAGCAGCTGAAACGTCTGCTCGCGCGCGCGGAAGCCGCCCGTCCAGAGCGAGTAGTCCGCGAGCACCACCCCGACGAGCGTCACGAGCGGCAGGTCCAGCCCCTTCGCGACGAGCTGCGTGCCGACCAGTACGTCCGCCTCGTGGCGCATCACCCGGCCGAGGATCGCCTCGTGCTGCTCGGCGGTGCGCGCAGTGTCGCGGTCCAGGCGCTCGACGCGCGCGGTGGGGAACAGCGCCTCCACCTCCCGCTGCACGCGCTGCGTGCCCGCGCGCAGCGGGCGCAGCGGCCGGCCGCACTCCTCACAGCGGTCGCGCAGCGGGCGCTGACGATTGCACTGGTGGCACACGAGCCGCCCCGGCGGGTCGTGCAGCGACAGCGCGACGTCGCACGCGGTGCACGCGGGCACGTGGCCGCCCGCGCAGACGAGCGAGCCCGCGAAGCCACGCCGGTTGAGGAAGAGGATCGCCTGCTCGTCGCGGTCGAGCGTCTCCGCGAGCGCGCGCAGCAGCGGGTCGGAGAACAGCCGCTTCGCCCCGCGCATGTCGACGACCTCGACCTCGGGCAGGTCCGAGGCGGGCCAGAGCTGGGTGCCGCCACCGGGCTGCGCGACCGGGCGGAAGCGCCGCGGCAGGTCGACGCGCTCGAGGCGGCCCTCGGCGGCCGCCTGCCAGCTGTCCGCGTCGGGCGTCGCCGTGCCGAGCACGAGCGCCGCGCCGCTCAGCGCCGCGAGCTGCCGCGCGACGGTGCGCGCGTCGTAGCGGGGCGCGGGGTCCTGCTGCTTGTACGTCCACTCGTGCGCCTCGTCGACGACGATCAGGCCGAGCGCGGGCTGCGGCGCGAAGATCGCCGAGCGCGAGCCGATCACGACGTCGTACGTGCCGGCGGCGATGGCGTGCCACTCGTCGAACGCCTCGCCGAGCGTCAGCCCGGAGTGCAGCACGCCGACGCGCCCCGGGAAGCGCTCCGCGAAACGGCGCACGGTCTGCGGCGTGAGCGCGATCTCCGGCACCAGCACGATGCCGCGCCGCCCGCGCTCGACCGCGTGCTGCAGCGCGTCGAGGTAGACCTCCGTCTTGCCGCTGCCGGTGACGCCGACCAGCAGCAGCGGGGTGGGCGGCGCATGCTCCGCCGCCACGTACTCGGCGCGCTCCTCGCGCGCGGCGTCGCTGGAGTGCTCGCCGCGCGCGACGGCCGGCGACGACGGCGGCGCGCTGATCGCACGGTCGATCGCGGCGCGGATCGCGCGTGCGGCATCGTGCTGCTCGGCGACGAGCTCGACCGGGCCGCGGCGCACCACCTGCAGCGTGCGCAACGGCTCGCGGCGGTCCAGCACCTCCTCGACGCGCGCGAGCCCGGCCGCCGCGAGCTCGCGCAGCGCCTCGCGCGCGCCATCGCCGATCTCGCGCGCGAGCGCGGCCACCGGCAGCGCGTGCTCCTCGTGCGCCGCGAGCCGCTCCAGCAGCAGCGCAGCGGCCGCCTCGGCGCGCGTGCGCGTGAGCTCGCGGACGCGCTGCTCGGCGGCGTCGCGCTCGACGGCGAGCCGCACCGTGTCGCCAGGAGGGTCGTCGGGGCCTGCATCGTCACGCGCGAGCAGCCCCTCGGCGATGAGCGTGTCGACGGCGGGCGCGCCGCGCGCAATGCGCGCGAGCGTCGCGTACGCGAGCGGACCCGGCGC
>CAMDBZ010000084.1 GCA_945889565.1 Thermoflexus hugenholtzii JAD2
TATCGCTCGCGGTCGATTTCGCCGCGGGCATACGCCCTGCGCGCGAGCTCGCGAGCGTCGATGGCCTCTCCGCTGTCGCGTCCGCCGCTCGCGCTCTGGCGTCCGAATTGCGCGAGAGCCCACACCACGGCGAGAAGCAACGGCAGCCAGACGAACGACATCATGACGATCATCCAGAACCAACCCCAGCCGCTTGGCCCGTCGGCCCAGCCCCACATCATCCGGTGCTCCTCCCGATCGCCCTCGATGGTGGCCGATCTCCTACAGCTAATAGTAGGTGAGGCGGCAACGGCAGGGACGAATGCCCTTCGAGCGCCACGGCGCGGCAGATGCGACTGATCTCCGTGCAGAGGATGGCGCTGACCCGCGCGGCCCTTATGTCGCTGCGCAGCGACGAACTCGGCGCTGCGCAGCGAGGCCTCCCGGGAGGTCACCTGCAGGTCGTACAGGTAGACCTCTTCCTGGTGCTCGCCCGTCGTCTCGCCCTTGTAGGCGATCAGTCTGCGAGCATCCGCCGCTTCGTGGGGACCGCGCGACCGCGGGGCCCCGCGGGTGCCTGCCGAACAGTAGTGCGTGCGGGGTCGGTCGCAGCGGCCGGCCCACGAGGTCGTTCCGCCCGAGCGGGGCGAGCCGTTGGGGCACCCGGCGTCGGGGGCTCGCAGCCACGCCCCGGGGGATGACGGCTGTGCTAGACTGCGGCGCCAACGGGCCCGAAGCGTCGCGACGTGCCTGTGCAAGCCGAGCGACCGCGTAACGTCGAGTCTGATTGCCCGGCTACCCGCGATCGGCGATTGCGGCAACCGCATCTAGGTGGGAAGTTCAGGAGGTACGCGACCGTGACTACGAAGACGTTCGAGCTGGTCAACTACGAGAAGCGGAACCGGATCGCCTGGCTGACGATCAACAACGCCGAGCGCATGAACGCGCTGAGCACGGGCGTGCAGAACGGCCTGTGGTACGGGTTCGATGAAGCCATCAACGACGATGACGTGCTCGTCGTCGTGCTCACCGGCGGCGGTGGCCGCGCGTTCTGCGCCGGCGCCGACCTCAAGGAGATGACCGAGCGCGACCAGACGCAAGGCCAGGGCGCGGCGCAGGCGGCGAAGAGCGGCCTCAGCCACGTGACCGACTGCCTGAAGCCCGTGATCGCGGCCGTCGACGGCTTCGCGTTGGCCGGCGGCATGCAGCTCTCGGCTCGCTGCGACTTCCGCATCGCGACCGAGAAGTCGCGCTTCGGCATGCCGGAGCCGCTGCGCAGCCTCACCCCCATCAACACGATGGATACGCTGGAGATGGGCTTCGTCCCGCTGGGCGAGGCGATGTGGATCATCCTGTCCGGTGATCACATCACCGCACAGCGCGCGCACGAGATCGGCTTCGTGCAGTGGCTGGTGCCGGACCGCGACGCGCTCATGGCCGAGGCCGAGAAGCGCGCCGAGATCCTGAAGAAGTGCGCACCGCTCGCGGTGCAAGCCCTGAAGAAGGGTGTGCACCTGCACATGAACCCGCCGACCCCGCCCACAGGCGTGTACCTCCTCGACCACCTGAAGAAGGAGAACGCGGCGCTGCAGGAGAAGGTCGCCAAGAGCGAGGACCGGATGGAAGGCCCGAAGGCGTTCGCCGAGAAGCGCGCGCCGAACTGGAAGGGGCGCTAACCGCCCTCCTGCCGCCGTTCCTGGAGTCGTTCGACAGAGCCCGCCGCAAGGCGGGCTCTGTGCTGTGAGGTGTTGTGGCGTGCCGCGCGCTGGACGGTCACGTGACTGGCTCGTCACCGCACATGGAGGCGCGCCCCGTTCGCTTACGCGTGCGGCAGCCCGTGCGCCTCGTCCAGGCCGTGAGCGTGCAGGAGGTCGTGGTCCGCGAGGATCGTCGCGGTCTCGCCGTCGGCGACGATGCGGCCTTCGTCGAGCACGACGACGCGGGTGAACACCCCGGGCAGCGCCCCGAGGTCGTGCGTGGATACGAGCATGGTCTGCGGCAGCGACTGCAAGAGCGCGATCAGCTCATAGCGCGCCCCGGGCGACAGGCTCGCCGTCGGCTCGTCGAGCGCGAGGATCGGCGTCCCCATCGCGAGCACGGTAGCGATCGCGACACGCTTCTTCTGACCCATGCTGAGGTGGTGTGGCATGCGTGCCTCGAAGCCGCTCATGCCGACCTGCTTGAGCGCTTCGGTCACGCGCCGCTGCACCTCGGGCTTTGGCAGCCCCATGTGCAGCGGGCCGAACGCGACGTCGTCCAGCACAGTCGGCGAGAACAGCTGGTCGTCCGGGTTCGCGAAGAGCAGGCCGATCAGCGCGCGTATCTCGCGCACACTCGCATCGGACAGCACCCGACCCAGCACGCGGATCTCGCCGCGGCCGCGGAGGATGCCGTTCAGCTGCATCAGCAGCGTGGACTTACCCGCCCCGTTCGCGCCGATCAGCGCAACCTTCTCGCCAGCCGGCACCTGCAGGCTCACGCCGCGCAGCGCGGGCACGCCATCCGGGTACGCGAACTCGACATCGTGCAGCTCGAGCGCGAGCTCCCGATGCGCGCCGTTAGCCGAGGCGGACATACGCCTGCACGAGCGCTGCGTACAGCAGCAGCAGTGCTGCGCCGGCGAGCTCCGAGCGGTGCAGCGTCGGTGGGTCGAGAAAGCGCGGCTCGCCGTCGTAGCCGCGGGACTGCATCGCAGCGAACACGCGCTCGCTGCGTTCGTACGAACGCAGGAAGAGCGTGCCGACCATGCTACCCAGGATGCCCGCGCGCCAGCGGAGCGTGCCGCCGCTGCGATAACCGGCGATCGCCGCGCTGCGGCTGTCGCGGCTGCGCATCAGGCGGCTGCCTTCGTCGCCGATGGTGAACAGGTAGCGGTACGTGAAAAAGATCACCGCGGCGAGCAGCGCCGGTACGCGCAGGCCGCGCAACGCGTGCACCAGCTCGGTCGGAGTCGTGCTCGCGGTCAGCACGCAGGCGAGCACGACGCTGATCCAGGACTTCGCCAGGATCGTGGCGACGGCCTCCGCTCCCTCCCGCGTCGCCGTCCAGCCGAGCAGGGGGACAGTCGCGACGAGTTCGCCGGGCGTGGTGAAGGCGAGCGGCACGGCGGCCAGCACGAACGGCAGCGCCAGCGCCGAGCGCTTGAGCACGACGTCGAGGGGCAGCCGCGCGACGGCGACCAGCGCCGCGACCGGCAACGCGAGCGCCGCCAGCGCGAGCCAGTGCGCGTGCGGTGTCGCCGTCACGAGCAGCACGTACCCGAGCGTGAGCGCGAGCTTGACGCGCCCGTCCGCGCGATGCACGACGCTGGCGCGCGTGACGTACCGATCGCCGAGCGCGAACACGAGGCTCATCGCGCAGGCCGCCTCACCTGGCGCCGGTACCAGACCTCGGCTCACCCTCGGCGCGGGCGCGGCGGGCAAGCAGCATCCCCGCGATCACGGTGACGGTGGCGATCACGAGCACGCCCACCGCGCCGGCGAGCACCGTGGCGACGCGCTCATTCTCGACGCCGGGGAACCGGTAGTCCCGGATGAACGTGACCCCGGGATCCTCGGCACGGTCGCTGAACTCGTGCTCTTGGGCCACTTTTTCGAGGCCGTCCGGCGAGCCCGACGCCCACGGCGAGAGCAGCGCGACGCCGAGCGCGATCGCTACGCCTGCGGCGAGCAGCGGGGCGTACCGCTTGAGCGTGCTCATGCGCGCACTCCTTCCGGGGTGACGTTCGGGGCGACGCCCACGAGATCGGGACGCGTCGCCAGCAAGAACGAGACGGCCGCGGCGGTAATCAGCCCTTCGCCGATGCCGATGAACACGTGTACGCCCAGCATCGCCGGCAATACCACGCCGACGGGCGACGTCCCGGAGAGCGCGAGCTCCAGGCTTAACACCACCGACGCGATCACGACCGTCAACCAAGCGACTGCGAAGGACGCGGCGACGCGTCCGCCCGTGGAGCGTTCGGCCAGCGGCCGCAACAGCGCGTAGAACAGCGCACCCGCGAGCGCCGTCGTCACGCCCATCGTGAATACGTTCGCGCCCAGCGCCCCGAGGCCGCCGTCCTGGAACAGCACCGCCTGCAACGCGACCACCGACGTCATCACGAGAATCGCTGCCCACGGCCCCAGGCAGATCGCGGCCAGCGCGCCACCGAGCATGTGCCCGGAGGTGCCGCCCGCGACCGGGAAGTTCATCATCTGCGCGGCGAAGATGAACGCCCCCATCACGCCCATCAGCGGCACGGCGCGCTCCCCGAGCCGGCGGTTGGTCATCCGCACCGCGACCGCGATCGCCACTGCGCTCGCGACGTAGCCCGCAGCCGCGACCGGGAGGCTGAGAAACCCGTCCGGGATGTGCATCGCCGGGCCGACCGCGTCGCTCACCGCCGGGAATGAAACTGCTACTGCCATGCTGCCCCCCGCTACGTCTGCGCTGCAGCCTGCCGGCAGCGCGCGCACTCGCCCATGATCGCGAAATGGTCGAGGAACGCGTCGAACCCGGTGACCGCGCGGATCTCGCTGCCCAGCTGCCGCAGCAGCGCCGGATCGAGGTCCCGCTCGACGCCGCAGCCCAGGCAGACGAGGTGGTGATGGGGCCGGCTGTGGTCGACCCACGTGAACGCCGCGCGGCCGCCCGCATCGACCTCGGAGACGAGGCGCAGCTCCTTGAGCGTCGTGAGGGCGCGGTACACCGTCGACAGGGCCATCGGGGTGTCCGGCTGGCCGGCCATCAGCTCGTGCAGCTCCTCGACGGTGCGATGGCCGCCCGCGTGCTGGAGCGCGGCCGCCACGCGCTGCCGCTGTGGGGTGAGCCGCCGCCCCCCTGAGCGCAATAGCGCCGTCGTGTCCGCTTCGCAGCTCACGCTTCTGCCCTCCGCGAATATTCGCAATTGTACGGCGGGACACAAGGTGCCGGCGGTTGCGCGCTGCGGCGTGCCGGCCACAGCCCGCGCCGCACTTGCCTAACGCGTACCATGCGCCCATGTACGAGCGAATCCTGCTCCTCGACGACGGGTCGCCGGTCGCCCGCAGCGCGATTGCGCACGCGGTCGCGCTGGCCGTGCCCGGCGCGTCGGCGGTGCTCGTGCTGCGGGTATCGCGCGCCGCCGGCGAGCACCCGGAGCAGCTCACCGCGGACTCGTGGGGCGACCGTGTGCGGGCGGGCACGGCTGCTGCGGCAAGCGAGCCGCAGCTCGAGGCCGACCCGCCGCTCAGCGAGGTCACTGCCGCGCTCCGGGAGGCAGGCGTGCGCGCCGTCGGCAGCCTCGTCGTGCAGGACGCCGACGTGGGGGCCGCGATCCTGGAGGTCGCGCGCAGGCTCGGCTGCGACTTGATCGTGATGTCGACGCACGGACTGACCGGAGTTCGGCGCGCCGTACTCGGATCCGTCGCCGATCACGTCGTCCGTCACGCGGGGGTGCCGGTCTTGCTCGGCCGCTAGCAGCGGGCAAGCGGTGGAGCAGCGTCAGCCCGCGCGTCGCTCGCCGCGCAGCACCCACCAGACGAGCGGCGCCCCCGCCACGGCGAGCAGCACCAGGCCGAGCAGGATCGCGCGTTGCAGGTTGGTGGCCAGCGCGTCGCCGGCGGCCACCAGCGCAAACACCGGCAGCGCCATTCCCACGGCGGTGGCGATGGCAAACGACTGCCAGCGCATCGGCGTCAGGCCCGCGACGTAGCTCACCCAGTCGAAGTTGAAGGCCGGCACGAGTCGCATCACGAGGATCGCGCGCGCCCCGGAGCGCGTCGCGAGCGCGTCCAGCCGCTCGAGCGTCTCACCCGGCACGTAGCGCGCGACGAGCGGCCGCCCGAACCGGCGCGCGAGGAAGAAGCAGGCAAGCGCCCCCACCTCCGCGCCCAGCAGCGAGTAGAACGTGCCCCACCAGATGCCGAACGCGAGACCAGCCGCCAGCCCGAACGGCACCGAAGGCAACGGCGCGACCACGGTAGCGACCGCGAGCGCCAACACGAACACGACCGGCCCGAGCACCCCGAACGAGCGAATCCACGTGCGCACCGCATCGGGCGAGAAATCGATGAACGTGCTGAGCGCGCGTTCCGTGGCCACCGACAGCACGAGGCTGGCGAGCGCGAGCGCGATGATGATCAACGCCAGTCACCGGCTCACACGGGGCAGCGCGCTACCTCAGATCTCGTGCGCCGGCGGAGGCGATGGCGTGATCATCGCACCTCCGCGGCGCGAGCGGACGCCGCGCGCTCGGCGGGCGCACGAACAGTTGCGGTCGCGCGGCGTCCGGCGCCCCGCCTCGCGCTCGCGGGCATGCTCGGGTGGCGCGCGTGCGGTACCGTCACGCTACCCACGGCAGGTACGGCGGCCCACGCCGAGCGAGGCCATGACGAGCGAACGACCGACGCTGCCGGGAGCGGGGCCACCGACCGCGGTGCAACCGCGTGGCGCGTGGCCGGCGCTGCCACTGCTCGCGGCCGCCAGCGCCGCGGGCACGCTCGCGGGGGCAGCGCTCGGCGGATCGTGGCCCGTGACGCTGGTCGTCGGCGGCCTCGCCGCCACGGCGGCGGCGCTGCGGGCGGGCGCAGGGGTGCGCTGGCTCGGCGTGCTCGCGCTCGCGGTCGCGCTGGCGGCGGTCGGCCACGCGCGCTACGCGCAGGCGACCACGCAGCGAATTGCGGTGACCGCGGCGCTCGCCGGCACGCACCTCGTGACGGGCGTCGTCGAGGACGAGCCCGCGCTGCGCGGCGTCACGTCGACGGTCGCGCTTACCGTCGAGCGCGTGGACGGGCGCGCCGCAGGCGGGCGCGTGCGCCTGCTGCTGCCCGCGCCGCGCGAGCCGTTGCGCCCGGGCGACCGCATCGAGTTCGCGGGGCGCGTGCAGGTGGCGCCAGGCCGCAGCGTCGCGACGGCGGCGTACCCGGCGCGCTGGGCGCTGCTGGAGCGCGACGCCGGCGGCTGGTGGCGCGACGCCTTGCGCGACGCGCGCCGCTGGAGCGAGGCGCGCATCGCGCGGGCGCTGCCGGAGCCCGCGTCGGCGCTCGCCGCGGGCATGCTGCTGGGCGCGCAGCGGCCGCTGCCGGAAGCGCTGGCGCGCGATCTGCGCGCGACCGGCACGACGCACCTCGTGGTGGCGTCGGGGCAGAACGTCGCGCTGCTGCTGGGCAGCGCGGTGGCGCTGCTGGCGATCGTGGTGCCGCGTCGCCGCGCTGCCCTCGCCACGCTCGTGCTACTGCCGTGCTACGTGGTGATCGCGGGCGGGGAGCCGCCGGTGGTGCGGGCCGCGCTGATGGCCGTCGGTGTCGTGGCGGCCGGGCTGGGCGGGCGGCGCACGCCGGGAGCGGTGTTCCTCGCGTACGCGGCGGGGGCGATGCTGGCGTTCGACCCGCTGCTGGCGGCCGATCGCTCGTTCCAGCTGAGCCTTGCCGCGACCGCGGGCGTGCTGCTGGTCGCGCCGCCGCTGCGCGACGCGCTGATCGGGGTCGCGCGTGCCGAGCGGCGGCCGCTGCGCGCGGCCACGTGCGAGCTCACTGCGGTCGCGCTCGGCGCGGCGCTTGCGGTGGCGCCGGTGCAGGCGGCGGCCTTCGGCGAGTTGTCG
>CAMDBZ010000085.1 GCA_945889565.1 Thermoflexus hugenholtzii JAD2
CACTGAGAAGTGCCGGCGTGTGCGGTCGAAGTTATACACCGGGTGTTTCAGGTAGCTTGCCAACTGTTCGGTCACGTCGCGTGCGAGTCGCCTTCGGCCCAACTTCCCGCTAGTAGGCAGGAACCTAAGCGCCTGCGCCATCGCGCCAAGAAGCAGGTCTGTCAACTGGAGCAGCTCCGCGTCGACCCTCGCGGCATGGTCCGCTGCGATACGACTGTCGCTACTTTGAAAGGTGACTTCGTCGAATCTGGCAGCTGGATAGCCGCGTTGGCCGCGACCGTGCCTCGAATTGATGCGTTGCTGTGCGGCTACGAACGCCAATCCGATGTACATCCGCTCGTGTGCATCGCCCGTGCCGTCATGGACCGGCCTCAGATGCAACGCATCTGCTTCCGGGAACACGTAACGGACATGGCCGACGACGTTGGCACGTAGGCTATTCACTGCATGTCGCTGGTAAAGAAGCTCGCCCGGGTATGGGAGTCTCCGCGGACCGTCGTGTAAGGCGAACGTCCCCTTGAACGATGCGCGTTTTACGTGCTTGACGAAGAAATCGTCGAACCAGCGGAGCGCCGTCTCGACTCGCGGTCCGCCGTCTGGGAGCGGGCCGAAATGTACGCGTCCGGTGAAGCCGTTCCGCGCTGCCTGCAAGTCCGCGAACATCTGATCGCGGTAGTCCTGTGGAAGCATGAGGAGCCCGTGCCCCGTAATCGGGAGCCGCCCGACCTCCGCCTTGATCTCGTCGCCGTAGGCCACGTAGTCCAACGCGCGGGGATCCGGGAAACCTGTGAGTACGAGTTGGTCGTTCTGCGGAGTGCTCCTTCTTGGGGGGGGTGAATCGATGGTCGCTGAGCGAATCCCGTTTGTCAACCGTTCGAATGCGGGATAACGCTCGCTACCGCGGGCGCTATGCTTCGCCATAAACGCGGATTACAGTGGCGGCACAACTATTGAAGGAGATGGCGCGGATAGTGCGCGTGTGATCTCGGCGAAGCGGTGCCCGCTCCATGTAGTGCAATACGGCTCGGCCTGCGTGAAGGCCGAGCCGTATTGCGCTACCGGAAACCGATGAATGGCTAACTACACCCGCTTGTCGCGCCGCAGTTCATGCACTTCAGGCAGGTGCCGTTGCGCACCATCATCAGCTGGCCGCACTCGTCGCAGGGGTCGCCTTCGAAGCCGCGCTGGCGGGCTTGCGTGACGCGCACGGCCTGCGAGGTGTGCAGCGGCAGCTGCACGAAGGTCGTGGCGAGGACGCCGGGCGGGAGCTGCGGCGCTGGCGCGGCGGGCAGCGCGGGGGCGGGCGACGCCGGCGGCTCGGGCGCGAGCACGGTGGCCGGGGGTGCGCTCGGCTCGCTGCTCCACGGCGCGGACGCCGGCAGCGCGACGCCGGGGGCGGCGGCAACCGCTGCGCCGGCCGCGTCGCCCGCCACGACGGGGTACGCCACGCCGGGCGTCGACGTGGGCGCGAACGCCTGAGGCGACTCGATGTCCAGCTCGTCGGGGGCGAGTTCGACGGCGAGCTCGGGGCCGAAGTGCGCGAGGTCGTCGCGGCCGAGGTAGCTCACGGCGAGCTCGCGGAAGATGTAGTCGATGATCGAGGTGGCCATGCGGATGCGGTCGTGGCCCGCGACGATGCCGTTCGGTTCGAACTTCTGGAAGATGAACGAGTCGACGTAGGCCTCCAGCGGCACGCCGTGCTGCAGGCCGATCGAGACCGCGATCGCGAAGCAGTTCATGAGCGCGCCGAACGACGCGCCCTCCTTCGACATCGACACGAACAGCTCGCCGAGGCGCGGCGCGCCGGTGAGCGGGTCCGGCTGCGCGAACTCGCCCGTGTGCAGGTAGATCGAGTGGCCGCCCACCTGCGCCTTCTGCGCGTAGCCGCGGCGCCGCGCGGGCAACGACTCGCGCGCGCCGCGCTCGAGGTCCGCGATGATGCGCTGGGCGGCCACCACCGCCGGATGCTCGACGGCGCTGTGCAGAGCGGGCCGTTCGATGGCGAGCGCGTCAGCGATGTCGTCGGCGTCGAGCTCGTCCTCGGGCGCGTCCCACAGCGCGGACGCGAGCGGCTGCGACAGCTTCGAGCCGTCGCGGTAGAGCGCGAGCGCCTTGACCATGCTGTCGGCGGCGGACATGTAGACGTCGGCGACGTCCTGCACGGTGGCGTCGAACGGCATGTTGATCGTCTTCGAGATCGCGCCGGAGAGGAACGGCTGCGCGGCGGCCATCGCGCGCACGTGCGCGAGTGGCGCGATGTAGCGCGTGCCGTACTTGCCGCAGCGGTTCGCGCAGTCGAAGACCGCGTAGTGCTCCTCGCGCAGGTGCGGCGCGCCCTCGATGGTCATGCGGCCGCCGATGTGGTCGTTCGCCTCCTCGATCTGCGTGCGCGTGAAGCCGAGGCCCTCCAGCACCGAGAACGCAGGATCCGCGAGCTGTGCATCGCTGAAGCCGAGCACGTCGCGACAGAAGTCGTCGCCGAGCGCGTAGCGGTTGAAGGCGAACGTGATGTCGAAGGCGGCGGGCAGCGCCGCGTCGATGGCGTCGAGCAGCGCCGGCGTGAACCCGCGCGCGGCGAGCGCGTGGCGGTTGATGTGCGGCGCGCCATCGAGCGTCGCCGTGCCCGCGCAGTACGCGACGATGGCGGCGGACTGCTCGGCGCTGTAGCCGAGGCGGCGCAGTGCGCCCGGGACGGACTGGTTGATGATGCGGAAGTAGCCGCCGCCGGCGAGCTTCTTGAACTTCACGAGCGCGAAGTCCGGCTCGACGCCGGTGGTGTCGCAGTCCATGAGCAGGCCGATCGTGCCCGTGGGCGCGATCAGCGTGGTCTGCGCGTTGCGGTAGCCGTGCGTCTCGCCGAGCACGAGCGCGCGGTCCCACGCGCGCTGCGCCGCGGTCAGCAGGTCGCGTGGGCACGTCGCCGCGTCGAGCGGCTGCGGGAGCACGGTCAGCTCCTCGTACTCGGACGTCGGGCGCGCGTAGGCGGCGCGGCGGTGGTTGCGCATCACGCGCAGCATCGCCGCGCGGTTCTCGTCGTAGCGCGGGAACGCGCCGAGCGCGGCGGCGAGCTCGGCCGAGGTCGCGTAGGCGACGCCGGTGAGGATGGCCGTGAGCGCGCCGGTCTGTGCGAGCGCCTCGGCGGAGTCGTACGGGATGCCCTGCACCATCAGCAGCGCGCCGAGGTTGGCGTAGCCGAGGCCGAGCGTGCGGTACTCGTACGAGCGCTGCGCGATCGCGCGGCTGGGGTACTGCGCCATCAGCACGGAGATCTCGAGCACGACGGTCCACAGCCGCGCCGCGTGCTCGTACGCGTCGATGTCGAAGAGCGTGCGCTCCTGGTCGTAGAACGCGAGCAGGTTGAGCGAGGCGAGGTTGCAGGCGGTGTCGTCCAGGAACATGTACTCGCTGCAGGGGTTCGAGGCGTTGATGCGGCCGCCGGCGGGCGTGGTGTGCCACTCGTTGATCGTGGTGTCGTACTGCAGGCCGGGATCGGCCGACTGCCAGGCCGCGTGCGCGATGCGGTCCCAGAGCGCGCGCGCGGGCAGCGTCTTGTGCACGGAGCCGTCGGTGCGGCGCGTGAGCCGCCAGTCGTCGCCGGCGCGCACGGCGTCGAGGAAGCGCGCGTCGACGCGCACCGAGGTGTTCGAGTTCTGGCCGGCGACGGTGAGGTAGGCCTCGCCCTGCCAGTCCGTGTCGAACTCGCGCAGGGCGAGCGGTGCGGCGCCGTGCTGGGCGAGCTGGAGCGCGCGCTGGATGTACGCCTCGGGCACGCCGTCGCGGCGGGCGCGGGCGATGGCGCGGCGCAGCGGGCGGTTCGCGGCGGCGTCGAAGCCGTCGGCGGTCGCGTCGACGACGTCGCGCAGGGCGCGACGGATCACGCGCGAGCCGGCGACGAGCGCGGCGACCTTCTGCTCCTCGACGGCCTTCCAGTCGATGAACGTCTCGATGTCGGGGTGGTCGGCGTCGACGATCACCATCTTCGCGGCGCGGCGCGTCGTGCCGCCCGACTTGATCGCGCCGGCCGCGCGGTCGCCGATCTTCAGGAACGACATCAGCCCGGAGGAGCGGCCGCCCCCGGACAGCGGCTCGCCTTCGCCGCGCAGCGCGGAGAAGTTGGAGCCGGTGCCGGAGCCGTACTTGAAGATGCGCGCCTCGCGGGTCCAGAGGTCCATGATCCCGCCGTCGTTGACGAGGTCGTCCGAGACGGACTGGATGAAGCAGGCGTGCGGCTGCGGGCGCTCGTAGGCGCTGGTGGAGGCGGTGAGCTCCCGCGAGGCGGGGTCGACGTACCAGTGGCCCTGCGCGGGGCCGCTGATGCCGTACGCCCAGTGCAGCCCGGTGTTGAACCACTGCGGCGAGTTGGGGGCGGCGCGCTGCGTGGCGAGCATGTAGCAGAGTTCGTCGTAGAAGGCGGCGGCGTCCTCTTCGGCGTCGAAGTAGCCGTGCTTCCAGCCCCAGTAGGTCCAGGTGCCGGCGAGGCGGTGGAAGGCCTGGCGGGCGTCGGTCTCGCCCTCGGAGTCCTGGGCGTGGGGCTCGGCCTCGGAGCGCCAGAGCCACGGGGGGACGTCGGCTTCCCAGGCGTGGCGGAGGGCGGAAGGCACGCCGCGCTTGCGCAGGTACTTCTGCGCCATGATGTCGACCGCGACCTGGGACCAGGCGGCTGGCATGTGCAGCGCGGCGGCCTCGAACACGGCCGAGCCGTCCGGGTTGACGATGCGCGACTCGCGCGTGGCGAACGCGACGCCCTCGTACGGGTCGTGGCCGGGGCGTGTGAAGCGGCGAGCGATGCGCATCCGTGCGTCCTGTCTGGGCCCCGCAGCCGCATCGTCGCGGCTCGAGCCTGCTCGGGGGCGCGGCACCAGCGGTAGTGGGCTACCCGGCTCGCCGACCCCATATCTGGGGCAGCTGCGTATCCGCGTAAACAGTTCTCACGCGGGCGCGGATGCGGACTTTAGGCGTGATCGGCGAGGCCGTCAATGCGCGCAAGCGGGTGAGCAGATCGACGTGACGGCGTGTCTAGCTAGAACATGTGCTCGACGGGACGTCTGTGGCCGGGAATGCCGTGATCGCTGTCTTCCACGTCCGCGCCCGCGACGTCGTGAGCCTAATCGTCGACTGCGACTCGCAGTCTGGCGAGGCCTCGCCCTACCCCCGCGCGGCCCCGACCAGCGCCTCGAGCTCGGCGGGCGCACTCGGGATGGCGCGCGAGAGGTTCTCGTAGCCGGTGCGCGTCACGAGGATGTCGTCCTCGATGCGCACGCCGATGCCGCGCAGCGCGCGCGGGGCCTTCGCGTCCGGGGCGATGTAGAGGCCGGGCTCGACGGTGAGCACCATGCCGGGTCGCAGCACGACCGACTCGCCGTCCTCGCGGTAGGCGCCGACGTCGTGCACGTCGAGGCCGAGCCAGTGCGAAGTGGCGTGCATGAAGTACGGCTGGTACGCGCCGTCCTTCGTCAGCTGCGCGCGCTTGCCGTTCAGCACGCCGAGGTCGCGCAGGCCGTCGACGATCACGCGCAGCGCGCGCTCGTGCACGTCGTGGAAGCGCACGCCGGGCGCGACCAGCTCGATCGCCGCCGTCTGCGCCGCGAGCACCACGTCGTACACCGCGCGCTGCGCCGCGCTGAAGCGGCCGTTCGCCGGGAACGTGCGCGTGACGTCCGCGCCGTAGTAGTCGTGCTCGGCGCCGGTGTCGATGAGCAGCAGATCGCCGTCACCGATCGGCGCGCGATTGGCGGTGTAGTGCAGCGTGCAGGCGTTGGCGCCTGCGGCGACGATCGAGGGGAAGCCGTTGCGCGGCGAGCCGAGCCGGCGGTACTCCGCCTCCAGTACGGCCTGCACCTCGTACTCGTGCAGGCCGGGGCGGGTGGCGCGCATGGCGGCGGCGATGCCCGCGCCGGTGACCGCGACCGCGCGGCGGAGCGCCGCTACTTCCTCGGGCGTCTTGACCACGCGCAGCGCCGCGACGAGCGGGAAGGGGTCGAGCACGCGCTCGATGGCGGTGGCGCCGCGCTGCGCCGCGCCGCGGCGCGCCGCGATCGTGCGCGAGAGCAGCCGCTCGACGCGTTCGTCGGCGCCGAAGGAGTAGTAGATCGTGTCGCACCCGTCGAGCAGCTGCGGCAGCCGCTGCTCGAGCTCCTCGATGGGGTACGCCGCGTCCGCGCGGTAGCCCGCGACCGCGCCATCGACGCCGGCGCGCGGGCCGACCCAGACGGCCATCGCGGGGTCGTGCGGGCGCACGAACAGCACGTACGGCTGATCGTGCCCGGGCCGCAGCAGCGCCACCGCGTCCGGCTCCTCGAACCCTGTCAGGTAGTAGAACGTTGAGGGCTGCCGGAACTCGTGCTCGACGTCACCGTTACGCATCGCGTCGTGGCCCGCCGCGAACAGCGCCGCCGTGCGCCGGCCGCCCCGCGCGAGCTCTCGCGCGAGGCGGGTGCGCCGCCGCGCGAACGCGTCTGGGGCGTTCGGCGCAGGCGTCGGCGTGGCAGCGGGGGCGGCGGCGGCGCGCGGCGCGCGTGGGCTCACCCCGGCTATCGAGCGGTCGTGCGGGTGCGCGTGGCCGCCGCGCGCGGAGCGGCGGACGCGGCGGCGCGCCGCGAGGTGCGCTTCCAGACCAGCGTCTGCTGGCGGTCGTCGACCCATGCGGAGCGCACCTTCAGGCCGAGCTCTTTCGACGCCTCCTGGAGCAGCCGCTTTACGGTGGCGGGCTTCTCGTTGGGCTGGAGCTCGATCTTGCCGGCGTCCATCGTGCGCACGGCCTCCACGTAGCGGCGGCGTTCTTCGGCGTTCTGGCGGCCGCGCCCAATCACGACTTCGCTGGGGGTGAGTTTCGTGAATTTCGCCATGGCGCAAGGGTTCCTTTCGCGAACGTCTGCGTGCAGGTGGAGCGATGCCTATCCACTATAGCGGATGCGAGTTTATCGGTCTCCCGTGCCTCGTCGAGCAGCTGAGTTCGCGCGGGCCGCGGGCGTAATAGGCGACTCGTCGTGCGGCGGCGTATCGCGCGGGAATCCGCGGGAATCGCGCGGGTGATGCTGGTGCCCCCGCCAGGACTCGAACCTGGGCGCACGGTTTAGGAAACCGCTGCTCTATCCACTGAGCTACGAGGGCACGGCCTTATTCTACAAGGGATCGCCGGGCGCGCTCACGGGCTCTGCGGCGCTCTGAAAGCAGAGTTGAAAACAACGCGCTCAGGAAGCACCCGAGATTGAACCGCCCCGGGAATGTTGGAGGCTCCAATCCTTGAGAGGATGGAGCGATGACACGACTAGGGCGAGTACCCGTCGCAGTGGGCGGCGATCACCTCGATCGCCACAAAGTGCGGGATGACGCCGGAGACCCTGCGCAAGTGGGTGCGGAGCGCGGAGGTCGACACCGGTAAGCGACCCGGCCTGACCCCCGAGGAACGGCAGCGGCTGCAGACCCTGGAGCGTGAGAACCGCGAGCTGCGGCGTGCGAACGAGAT
>CAMDBZ010000086.1 GCA_945889565.1 Thermoflexus hugenholtzii JAD2
GGCCTCGACGGCGACGCCTGCGGCGGCGAGCTGGCGATGGCCGTCGCCGGCGACGAGCGGGTCGGGGTCGGCGATCGCGTAGCGCACAGCGGCGACGCCGGCGCGCAGCAGGGCGTCGGTGCAGGGGGGCGTGCGGCCGTGGTGACCGCAGGGCTCGAGCGTCACGTACATCGTCGCGCCGGCGGCGCGGGCGCCGGCCTCGTGCAGCGCGCCGATCTCGGCATGGTCGCCGCCGGGGGGCTGGGTGCGGCCGCGGCCGACGACTTCGCCGCCCTGTACGACGACAGCGCCGACGGCGGGGTTGGGCGAGGACCAGCCGAGCGCGCGATCGGCCTCGGCGAGGGCCTGGGCCATGTAGGCGGAGGTCATGGCTGCCGGACCCTCACCCCCCGGCCCCCTCTCCCCGGCTCGCGGGGCGAGGGGGAGATTGGGACGGTGCGGAGGTGAGCGGCGGGCATCACTGCGTGCGGTAGTCCTGGTAGCCGCGGCTGGCGGTGGGGCCGGTCTGGCCCTGGTACTTCGAGCGCAGGCCGGGGGAGCCGTAGGGGCGGTCGGCGGGCGTCGTCAGTTCGGCGAAGGAGAGCTGGCCGATCTTCATGCCGTAGTAGAGGCGGATGGGGAGGTTGGAGACGTTGGAGAGCTCCATGGTGAGGTGGCCGTCCCAGCCGGGGTCGACGTAGCCGGCGGTGGCGTGCACGAGCAGGCCGAGGCGGCCGAGCGAGGACTTGCCCTCCACGCGCGCGACGATGTCGTCGCCGAGCTGCACGCGCTCGAGGGTAGAGCCGAGCACGAACTCGCCGGGGTGCAGCACGAACGGCTCGTCATCCGCGATCTCCTCGATGGCGGTAAGGTCGTCGACGGACTCGCGCACGTCGATGTAGGCGCGACGGTGATGGCGAAAGACGCGGAAGGTGCGGTCCAGGCGGATATCGAGCGAGGCGGGCTGGAGCGCGTCCTCGCCGAGCGGCGCGATCACGAGCCGCCCGGAGGCGAGCGCTTCGGCGATGGAGTGGTCGCTGAGAATCACGTTGGTACCGCCCGTGGCGCGCGCCGCGGCGCTCGCGTGCACGCCATCGTAGCGTGCGCGCGAGCGCCGCGCGACGCGTGGCCGCAGGCGATTCGTCGAGGGCGTAGACGACGCTGACGGTCAGGCGCAGCTCCGTCTCGCCGGGGCTCACCGGCGTCGGGGTGTCGGCGTCGAGCGCGCCGGCGCCGGAGGGCGCGGCGGCGCGCAGGAACACCTCGGGGCCGCCACCGATCGCCTCTGACACGGAGCGCACGCGGCCGAGGGACGCGCCGGCGGCCTCGGCGAGCTGCTCGGCGCGGCGCTTCGCGTCGGCCATCGCGAGCTCGCGGGCTTCGGCCTCGTAGCGCTCGGGCTCACCGACCTCGAACGCGATCTGCTGCACGCGCGTCGCGTTGCCGCCCGCCGCGACGGCGGCGTCGAGCACCTTCGAGAGGTCGTCGATCTTGCGCACCTTCACGCTGACGACGTTGTTCACGGTGTAGCCGGTGATCGCCGAGCGCCCGCCGTCCGTCGGCCTGGAGCTGTATTGCGGGTAGATGTTGAACGAGACCGTGCGCACGTCGCGCTGCTCGACGCCGAGGGCGCGCACGGCGGCGGTGAGCGCGTCGGCGGCGCGGGCGGCCTGCTCGCGCGCGGCGGCGACAGTCGGTTGGGTGACCTCGATGCCGGCGGTGAACGTGCCGACGTCGGGGACGACGGTGACGATGCCCTCGCCGCTGACGACGATGCCGGTCTGCTCCGGCGAGGTGAGCGTGACATCGGTGTTGGACGTGCACGCCGCGGCGAGCAGCGCAAGCGCTCCCAGCAGCGCGACGGCCAGCGCGCGCACGCCTCGGGCGCCGGTGATTCGCATCGTCATCGCGGTCTCCTTTGCATCACGCCGAACATGGGTCGCGGTCACGCGGGCCGCCGGGTGCGGCGCGCGTAGAGCACGGTGGAGGCGACGGCGAGCGCCACAGCCGCAGCACCGAGGGCGAGCGCGATCGTCGCACGGGCATCGATGCCGCGGGAGCGGCGCTGCTCGACGCCCGCGGCTTCGTCGCCGGGCTGTTCCGGCAGCACCGGCTGCGTGCCACCGTCGTTGGCGCCGGCCGCCTTGCCCGCGTCGAGCGGTGCGAGCGTGGGGGCAACGGCGGGGGCGGCGGGGGCGACATCGGCGAGTGGCGTCGACGGCGCGGCCGCGCGAGCGGCGGCGGTTGGGGCGGCAGGCAGCGCGGTGGTCGCGCCGCTGGCGCCGTCCGCCGCGGCGGTGGGTGGAGGGCCAGCAGCAGCGGGGGCGGCGGCGAGCGCCGCGCCGCTCGTGCTGGTCGGGGTGGCTGCGGTCGTCGCGCCCGCGGCTGAGGCACCGCCCGGCGGAGTCGCGCCGAACGCGGGGCCTGAGGCGACGCTCGGCATGACGGCCGCGCGCGCGCCGTCGGATGCCGCCGCGGTCGGGGCAGCGGGAGCCGCAGCCGGAGGGGCGGCGGCGGGCGCGATGGCGGGGGAGACGGCGGCCTTCGTGTCCGGCTGCGCCGGTGACGGAGCGGTGGCGGCGTCGCCCGCGGCGCCGGCCTCGGCCTGCGCCTGCGTGCCGCTGGCTGCGCGCCGGTCCTGTGGAGCGGTCGATGCGGTGCGCTCGACGGCGGGGTCGCGCAGGCCTGCGCCGAACACCGCGAAACCCGCGATCGCCGCCGCGACGGCGCCCGCGCGCATTGCCAGCTCGAGTCGCGAGGCTCGGGGGCGCGCGAGCGCGGGCCGAGGCCCAGTGGACGGGAGCGCGGGCGCATCGATGGCAAACGACGTGAGGGTGAAGGCACGGGGCGCGCGCACGGGTTCCAGCGCGGCGAGCGCGGCGCGGAGGGCGCGCAGCTCATCGAGCTCGGCGCGCAGGGCGGGGTCGATGGCGAGCGCGCGCTCGAGCGTGGCCACGGCAGGCGCATCGAGCGCGCCGTCGACGTAGGCGGACAGCAGCTCGTCGCGCGCCGCCACGGGCGCGTTGGGTAGGTCGGAATCGTGGCGTCGCCACCAGCGCATGCGCATCACCTAGTCATGACGACCCGGCGTCGTGCCGGGTTCCGAGGGAGGCGTGGCGAGGGTCGGGCGGAGTTCGGCGCGGAGCTCGCTGCGCAGACGGGCGCGCGCGCGGCTCAGGCGGGACTTGACGGTGCCGACGGGGATGCCGGCTGCGGTGGCGATCTCCTCGTACGCCAGCTCGTGGACGTCGGCGAGCAGCACGAGCACCCGCCACTCGTCCGGCAGCGTGCGCAGCGCCTGTTCGAGGCGCGCGCGCAGCTCGCCGCGCAGGACGGTCTGCTCCGGCAGCGGCCCCGGGTCGGGCGGGTCGATGGCGGGGCGTTCGTCGTCGGCGCGGGCGGCGTCCAACGACTGTTGCGGTCGCCGGCGTGCGCGCCGTAGCTCGTCACGCGCGGCGTTGGCGACGATGGTCAGCAGCCAGGCGTGGAAGCGCTCGCCGCGAAAGCGCGCGATGTTGCGGTAGGCGCGCAGGAACGCCTCCTGCGTGACGTCCTCGGCGGCCTGCGGGGAGCCGAGGAAGCGCAGCGCGAGTCCGTAGGCCTGGTCCTGGTGGCGGAGCACGAGCGCGTTGAAGGCGGGGAGCTCGCCGCGCTGCGCGCGAAGCACCAGCTCGGCAGTGTCGCCGAGCGCCACATCGACGCGTTCAGGGCGTGCATCCACGTGCGTTCCGCTCGCCCCGCCGGCCGGCCGAGCGTAGCATGCGGCCCGGCTGCGTTCAGTGGGTACGCGCACCGTGGGGAGTGCTGCATGCCGCTCGTCGGCGGGCGCGAGTTGCTGGCTGCGGCGGAGGCGGGCGGCTACGCCGTGCCCGGCTTCAACATCTCGAACATCGAGCTTGCGCTCGGCGTGCTGGACGCGGCGGAGGCGCTGCGCGCGCCGCTGCTGCTGCAGTACAACACGTCGAACCTCGCGCATGTGGGGGGCATCGAGGTGGCGGGCGCGCTCGGGCGGGCGCTGGCGGCGCGCGCCACGGTGCCCGTCGCGGTGCACCTCGACCACGGCGAGAGCGTCGCGCAGCTGCGCGCGGCGGCGGCGGCGGGGTTCACATCGCTGATGTTCGACGGCTCCACGCTGCCTTTCGAACGCAACTTGCGCGAGACGCGGGAGGCGTACGCGGTAGCCGCCGCGGCGGGGCTGGCGCTGGAGGCGGAGCTCGGCCACGTCGGCGGCCGCGAGCCCGGGGTCGTGACGTCGGAGGCGGTGCTCACGGAGCCGGCCGCCGCGCGGCGCTTCGTCGAGGAGACGCAGGTGAGCGCGCTCGCGGTCTCGGTGGGCACGGCGCACGGCCTCGCGGGTGCGGTGCGGCTCGATCTTGTGCGGGAGCTGCGGGCGGCGACGCGTGCGCTGCCGCTGGTGCTGCACGGCGGCTCCGGCGTGTCGCCGCGCGATCTGACGGCGGCGGTGGACGCGGGCATCCGCAAGGTGAACATCAGCACCGAGATCCACGCGGCATTCGCGCGCGCGCTCGCTGCCGGTGTCGACGCGGATCCGCGCCCCGCGCTGCGTCGCGCACGCGAGGCGGTGGCCGCAGCCGCCCAATCACGGATCGAATCCTTAAGGGCGTCCCGCCGGGCGTGACCGTCTATACTGGCTGCGATGACCGACGAGCAGCATACGGGCCCCCTGCCGGGCGCCGGCGAGGCCGAGCCCGCCGCCAACCCGGCCTCGAGCGGCCCGGATTCGAGCGGGCCCGCGCCGAGCGGCGCATCGAATAACAGCGCGAGCAAGTGGGATCGCTACTTCGCGGACCTACCGGAGTTCGCGCCTTCGCCGGCCTTCCCCGGCGCGGCGAGCGACGAGCCGGGCGACGCCGAGGCCGCCGAGGTCGAGTCCGCCACCGAGGCGCCGCGGACCGATATCCGCGCCGCCGGCCGCTCGGAGGCGGGCGTCGACGAGGCGCCGTCGCCCGTCGACCGTGCCGACCCCGCCGACGACGCCCCCGACGGGCAGGCGCCGCTGCCGCTGCGGCCACGCCTGCTCTTCCCGCCGAGCGAGCCGGAGCCGGACGACAACGAGGGGGCCGACCAGGAGGCCAGCGCCTCGGTCCCGCGCCCGTTGTTCGGGGCCGTGCCGCCGCCCCCATCGGGGCACCCGGCCGGTGGCGGCAACGGCCGCTGGGAGCGCATGTTCGCGGACCTCTCGGAGCTGGCCGCGCCGGCGCCGCCCGTCCGCGCGCCGATCGTCAGCAGCGAGCCGCGACATGACCCCGTGGAGACGCCGGCGCCGGACTTCCCGCTGTCGATTCGCCCGGCGGCACAGCTGCCCCCCGCCACGCCTGCGCCGCCGCTGGAGTTCGAGGATGCGCCCGCCCCGGGGGCGCCGGACGACGAACCGCCGCGGGAGCTCGTGGCGGCAGAGAGCGGCCGAGTGCTGAGCTTCGAACGCAGCGCCTCGACCAACGGCGCAGGCACAGGCGTCGAGGAGCTGCGGCCGCCGCCGCCGCCGGCGTGGGTGGTCGCGCTGAAGGACGGCCCGAGCGCCGTAGAAACGGGCAGCGCCTGGCGCAACGTGTTCGGCGATCAGGGGCGCGGCGAGCAGCCCGGCTGGCAGATGGCGGCCTCCTCCGCAGGCGGCGCGGCGACGCTGGCGCTGCCGGGCGTGCGCGTGCGCAGCGCAGCGCACAGCTCGCGCTGGGGGGCGCTCGTGCGCGGCGCCGTGGAGGCGCTGGAGGTGCTGGCGCTGGCGCTGCTGATGTTCGTGGCGGTGCGCTCGATCGCCCAGAACTTCGTCGTCGATGGCGGCTCGATGGAGCCGACGTTCGCGAACGGCGAGATGTTGATCGTCAACAAGCTCGCGTACCGCACGTTCAATGTGTCGTGGCTGCCGTGGACGGACCAGCAGCACTGGCAGCCGTTTGGCAGGCCGCGCGCGGGCGACATCGTGGTGTTCCGCTTCCCGCAGAACCCGGAGCGCGACTTCATCAAGCGCATCATTGCGACGCAGGGGCAGACGGTGGAGGTGCGCTCCGGCGTGCTGATGATCGACGGCGTGCCGGTGCAGGAGCCGTACCTGTCGCAGCCGGTGGCGTACGAGTTCGGGCCGATCACGGTGCCGGAGGGCTCGATGTTCGTGCTCGGCGACAATCGCAACAACTCGTACGACTCGCATTCGTGGGGCACGCTCGAGCAGCAGTACCTGATCGGTCGCGCGGAGCTGCGCTACTGGCCGCTCTCGCGCGCGGGCCGCATGGACCACAGCGCCGCCAGCGAGACGCCGGCCGCGAGCGCAGGAGTCGCGCTATCCCCGTCGATCGCGAGATAGTCGCCGCCCTCGAGGCGACCGGCGCGATCCTCGAGGGGCACTTCCAGCTCAACTCGGGGCGTCACTCGGACCGCTACCTCGAGAAGTTCAACCTGTTGCAGTGGCCCGCGCAGACGGAAGCCGTGTGCCGCAAGCTGGCGGACGCCACGCGCGTGCTCGCGCCGACGACGGTCGCGGGGCCGACGACGGGCGGGGTGATCCTCGCGTACGAGCTTGCGCGGCAGCTGGGGGTACGCGGCATCTTCGCGGAGCGAGACGCCGCGGGCGGCCGCTCGTTCCAGCGCGACTTCCGGCTGACGCCGGGCGAGCGCGTGCTGGTCGTCGACGACATCCTCACGAGCGGGGCGTCGGTGCGCGACACGCTCGCGGCCGTGGCTGCGAGCGGCGGCGTCGCCGTCGGCGTGGCGGTGGTCGTCGACCGCTCGGGTGGTGCGGTCGCGTTCGAGGGCCTGCCGCTGGCCGCGGCGACCGAGTTCGCGCTGGCGACCTACGCGCCGGACGACTGCCCCCTCTGCAGCGCCGGCGTACCGCTCACGGTCACCTAGCGTCCGTCACGGGCGCGCGCGTACCTCGGCGCGCGGCGGCGCTGCGCGCGGGGGGAGCAGCAGCGCGGGCGGGCGGCGCATGCGCGCGGGCAGCAGCGGCAGCGCGTGGCGCGAGAGCGCGCAGGCGGTCTCCAGCAGCGCGGCGCGCAGGGGGTCCCAGCGCAGGCGGTAGGCACGGCGAATGCGCGGCGGCAGCAGCCCCGCGGTGAGCTCCCGCGCGAGCGGCAACAGCGGCCCGCTGCCGGGCAGCGGCGCGAACAGCTCGGCGGCGATCGCGCGGGCCTGCGGGCCCACGTCGAGCGCCGCGACGGCCGCGTCCATATAGCGCGCGAAGCCGGCGCGGTCGGCCGGGAGCGCGTCGCGCGGCATGCCGAGCGAGCCGCCGAGCGCGCACATCTGCGCGTAGTAGCGATCGGCGAGCG
>CAMDBZ010000087.1 GCA_945889565.1 Thermoflexus hugenholtzii JAD2
CAGCTGGACCGTGCCCGCCGCGCGGTCTGACTCGATCTCAACGAGCACGCCCTTGAAGTCGAAGCGGCCGGTGAGCTCGCGGCGCGCCTGGTCCAGGGCGTTTTCCACCTCCTGCAGGTCGCAGCCGGTGGTGACGTCGAACGACTGATCTTTCGCCATCAGTACGAGCCTATCGCCCGGCGACGATGGTCAACGGGCGCGACCATTCGTCTCGTCTCGAAGCACATGTCGGCGCGGCGCCGCTGGCAACAGCCGCGGGCTGAGTGGTGAGGTCATCCGCGCGAGCACGCACCGATGGGAGACTGGAGCGAACGCGCTACCGCGCCGGCCGTGGGGGCGCCGGGGCCATGGCGGCGCCGGCGCCGTTCTTGGTCGCAGCCTTCGTGCTCGGCTTCTTCTTGTTGTTCTTTTTCGGACTCTTGTCACCCATAACACTGCCTCCTGTGTGCGAACTCATACATTAGCCTACTCCTGCACTCCCTGAGGCGCTGCGGATAGGCTGTCGCTGGAGTTTCACCGGCTCGATCTGCAGGTCGCGCAGCCCGTGGTAAGCATCAGGCACGTGGACGCTCCTTCCCGCGGCCCCCTGCGCGAAGCTCGTGCGGTTCGGAGCGGGTACGCGGGTCGCGCGCTGACGTGGATGCACCCGAGTGCCTGCGAGGCGCGTGACGTGCGCGCGTACGATGGGCCGTATCGGTGGAGGTCCGCGGAACGAGACGGAGGCGAACGTGCGCGCGCTGGCGGTGGACACGGAGGCACCCGGGAGGCTGCGGTTGGCGGAGGCGCCCGAGCCGGAGGTGGGCGCGCACCAGGTACTGGTCGCGGTGCAGCACATCGCGCTCAACTACGGCGACCTGAACGGCGCGCGGAACCGGCCGGCCGGCTTTGTGCCCGGCTGGGATGCGTCCGGCGTAGTCGCGCGCGCTGCAGCCAGCGGGGAGGGGCCGCCTGCCGGTGCGCGCGTGGTGACGACGATGGGCTCGCAGGGCGGCTGGGCAGAACGCCGCGCGGTGGACGTCGACGAGCTCGCCGTCGTGCCGGCGGACATCGATCTCGCGGAGGCGGCGACGTTGCCGGTGGCGGGCGTGACGGCGCTCCGCGCGTTGCAGCGCTCGGGGCCACTGCTGGGACGGCGCGTGCTGGTGACCGGCGCTTCCGGCGGCGTGGGGCGGTTCGCGGTGCAACTGGCCGCGCTCGGCGGCGCACACGTGATCGCGAGCGTCGGCTCGAGCGCGCGCGGCGAGGGGCTGCGCACGCTCGGTGCGGACGAGGTGGTGATCGGGCTCGAGAGCGTGACCGCGCCGCTGCACGTGGTGCTGGACAACGTGGGCGGGCCGCAGCTGGTGTCGATCTGGCGGCTGCTGGGGGAGGGCGGGGTGATCCAGTGCATCGGCACCACGTCGCAGCAGGAGGCGTCGTTTCCGTCGCTCGTCGGGATGCGCCGGAGCATCGAAGCGTTCACGAAGGGGCCGCGGTCCGGCGCGGACATCGCGTACCTGATGCAGCTGATGCAAGCCGGCCGGCTGCGCGTGGACGTGGGCTGGCGCGGGTCGTGGTCGCGGATCGCCGAGGCTGCGGATGCGCTCCTCGGACGGCGCGTCGCGGGGAAGGCCGTGCTCGACGTCGACTAGCTGTCCGCGCGGCACGGGCGTCGCATGCGAAAGGCGGCCACGCGGCCGCCTTTCGCACGTTGGTCCCGGGAGCGCCGCGCCGGAGGACGCCGGGCGAGCGCCGTCCTACATCGCGTCGAACGTCTCGCAGACCTGGACGCTGCCGCCGGCTGCGAGCACCGGGCAACCTTCGGTGAGCTTGACGGCCGCGTCGAGGCTGTCGGCCTTGAGGACGCTGTAACCGCTGACCGCGTTCGCCGCGGCGCCGTTGCCGCCGATCGTGCGCTCCTGGCCGACGGGGTTCCCGCCGTCGACGACTGCCGCGCCGAGCTGCCCAAACCATTGACCCCACTGCGCCATCGCCGCCTGCTGAGCCTCGGGCGTCGCAGCCATCCCGCCGCCCCCGTGGTACACGAGCAAGTAGTTCGCCATGTCTCTCCCCCTCCTGTGGTGCCGCGTGCATCGCCCTGGATGCCGAGGCGAAGTGTAAGCCACGGCTGTCGGAAGGGGTGTGATCGGTGTGTTAAGCCGTCCGCGCCCGGGCGGTCGCTAGCCGAGCACGCCCTCGCCGCGCAGCGTGGCGATCGCGTCGGACGGTACGCCGAGCTCCGTCAGCACCTCCTCGGAGTGCCGGCCGAGCGGGGGGGCAGCGCGCGGCGAGCCGGTGGGGTGTGCGCGCATGTGCACCACGGGACCGACGAGGCGCTCCGGGCCGGTGAGCTCGTGATCCAGGTCGATGAGGAAGCCCATCGCCTCCACCTGCGGGTCGGCCGCCATGTCCTCGGGGAAGTTGACTTTCGAGATCGGCGCGCCCTCGCGGCTGAAGATGTCGACCCACTCGTCCATCGTCTTCGTGAGCATGATGTCGCGGATGCGCGCGCCGAGCGCTTCCGCCTGGCTCACGTGCTCGGGGTCGAGCGCGTTGAAGTCGGGCGAGGTGGTGGGGTCGTCCGTGATGCCGAGCGCGCGGCGCATCTGGTCGCGGTTCGCGGGGGTGAGCGCGCCGAGAATCACCGCGCCGTCGCGCACGCGGTAGCCGTTGTAGTACAGGCGGATCGCCGCGCCGATGCGGCTGCCCGCGCGCACCTTGAGGATCTCCGCGTAGTCTCCGCCGCGCGCGCGCACGGCCTCCACGGCCTCGCGCATGGGGCGCTCCATCAGCTCGTCGGACACCGGCAGGCGCGAGACGGAGGCGGACTGGATCGAGAGCGCGGTCTGCAGCAGCGAGGTCTGCAGGAAGTCGCCCTCGCCGGTGATCGAACGCCGGTACAGCGCCGCGCAGATGCCCATCGCCGCGGCGAGCCCGGTGGAGTAGTCCGCGACGGCGGTGCACGAGATCGACTGCGGCGCGCCGTAGTCGTCGAGCTTGCCCTCGGCTGCCATCAGCCCGGAGTACGCCTGCGCGACGATGTCCGAGCCCGAGTGGTTCGCGCTAGGGCCGCGGGCGCCGTAGCCCGTGCTTTCCAGGTAGACGATGTCCGGGCGGTACTTGCGCAGGCTGTCGTAGTCCAGGTGCAGGCGCTCCGCGACGCCGGCCCGGGAGTTGATGAAGAACACGTCGAAGTGCGGGATGATGCGGTATATGAGCTCCTGCGCGGACGGGCGCTGCAGGTCCAGCACGAGGCTGCGCTTGCCGCGGTTGAGCGTGTGGAAGTATTTGCTCTCGCCCGGCATGAACTGCCCCGTGGCGCGGATGCCGTCGCCACCGGGTGATTCGATCTTCACGACGTCTGCGCCGAGGTCTGCGAGGTTCACGCCGCAGTAGGGGCCGGCCACGATCTGCGTCACCTCGAGCACCCGGATTCCGTCCAGTGGTCCTGCCATCGATGCCTCCTCCAGCCAGCCAGCGAGCGCGTGCCATCGGGCGCCTGCGGGGCTGTTGCGGCCTCGCTCCGCGCGCAGCCCGGTCCGGGCGGCATCATGCGGCAAGCGGAGCGTGCGTGCCTACCGCGGCGGCCCTGGCAGCCCTCGTGGGCCGCGCGCGAGGGGCGCTGGGCGGGCGCTACAGTAGCGGGACGCGGGCGCGCCGAGGAGTGCCATGGCGGACGAGGCAGAGCTCGACTACGCGCTGCTCGACCGCGCCGGCGGCGCGCTGTTCCACGCGCGCAGCGATCCCGGGGCTCCGCCTGCGGGCGCGAGCGACTCTCTGATCGAGGTTGCGCCGGGGGTCTCGGTGGCGGCCCGCTTCTATCCGATCGGTCGCGCGCAGCCGGTGGTGCTGTTCTTTCACGGCAACGGCGAGGTGGTGGGCGACCACGACAACTTCGCGCCGCTGTACCACGCGGCGGGGCTGAGCCTGTTCGTCGCGGAGTACCGCGGGTACGGCAAGAGCGGCGGGCGCCCATCGATGGCGGCGCTGGTCGCGGACGCGCGTGTGGTGGCGGCGTACTTCCACGCGCTGCTCGATGAGGGCGAGTACACCGGCGCGCGCTTCGTCATGGGGCGCAGCCTCGGCAGCCAGCCGGCGCTGGAGATCGCGGCCCGCGATGGCGAGCGCTTTGCGGGCGTGATCATCGAGAGCGGTGCGTCGAGCGTGCGGCGCATGCTCGCGCGCCACGGGCTGCGCGGCAGCGCGGAGGGCGAGCGGCTGGCCGCGGGGCACGAGGCGAAGCTGCGCTCGATCCGCCTGCCGACGCTGCAGCTGCACGGCGAGCGCGACGACCTCGTGCCGCTCGCGCAGGCGGAGGAGCTGTACGACCTGTTGGAGGGGACGCAGCGTGAGCTCGTCGTGGTGTCGGGCGCGGGCCACAACGACATCCTGTGGCGCGGCCAGCGCGGCTACTTCGAGGTGATGCGCGCGTTCGTGGCGCGCGCGGCGGACGCCGTTGCGCCGGACGGCGCGGCCGCGGAGGCGCAGGGCCGAACGGCGGCGCGGACGCGGCGCGCGAAGGGCGCGCGCGGACTCATCGAGCTTGCGCGGGGCGTCTACGTGTACGGGCTCGCCGGAGCGGCGGCGGTGAACGCGGGCATCGTCGTCGGCACGGACGCAGTCGTGGTCATCGACAGTGGGGCGGGAGAGGCGGACGCGCGCGCGCTGCGGCGCGCGATCGCGAGCGTGACGGACGTGCCGGTGCGCTACGTCGTGAACACGCACCACCACGGCGTGCACTGCCTGGGCAACTGGTGGTTCCTGCCTGCGACGATTGTCGGACACGCGCGTTGCCGCGTGCAGCTCGTCGAGGACGCTGGCGCGGCGCAGCGGGAGGCGGTGGCGAGCCGGCTGCCGGCGATCGCGGAGCAGGTGCGCGCGGCGCCGCTTGCGCCGCCGGCGTTCACGTTCGCGCACGGGTGCGTGCTGGACCTCGGCGGCGTCGCGCTGCGCGTCGTGTACTGCGGGCGCGGGCACACCGACAACGACGTCGCGGTCGTTGTCGCGGGCGCGGGCGTGGCGTTCGCGGGCGACCTCATCGGCGCGGGCGGCGCGGGCGGCGCGGGCGGCGCGGGCGGCGTGCCGGATGTCGACAGCTACCCGGCGCAGTGGGGCGCGACGCTGCGCACGCTGCTCGCGACGGGCGCCGAGCGTTACGTGCCGGGTCACGGTGCCGTCGTCGACGCGAGCGCGGTGGCGGAGCAGGCGCGCGCGTTTGACGCGTTGTGCGCGGCCTGCGCCGCGACCGGCAGCGCCGACGAGGCGCTGCACGCGCTGCCGCATGCGGTGCTTGCAGCGTTCGGCGAGCAAGCGCCTGCCATCGTGCGGCGGTACTTCGAGACGGCAGCGGGGGGCGCAGCGGGCTAGCGGGTGAGCACGGGGCCGGTGTCGACGACCTCGAACGCCGAGCCGGGGACGGTCTTCAGCTGGCCGAGGTCGGCGTCGTTCCAGCGTGGGTCGGTCGCGCCGCTGATGAACCAGTTCGAGCCGTTGTCCGCGACGATCATCCCGTAGTCGCGCAAGGCTTGCAGCACCACGCGTGACGCGCCGGTGAAGCGCGATATGTCGTAGCTCGCGCTGAGGCGCAGGCGCAGGCCCATCGGCGGAGCGCTCGGGTCGGTGACGGTGCTGGCGTAGTGCGTGGCGGGGTGGATGAAGCCGCGCTGCGTGCGCGAGACGGTGAAGCGCAGCGCGTGATCGATGCGGCCGGCCTGCACCTCGTCGTAGCGCACGAGGCCCGCGAAGATCGGCAGCCCGGCGGCATCGGCGGAGGTCCACGTGTTGGGCCGCAGCGCGTTGGAGCGCAGATCGAAGATGGCGCCTGAGCCGGCGTGCCAGCCCGCGCCGTTGCGGCGGGCGGCGAACAGCTCGTAGAGCTTGCACTCGCCCTGGCGAACCACGAGCACGTGGCTGTCCGCGCCGGCCTCGACGGGTGCGCCCGGGGGGATGGGGTACGGGCCGGGGTCGCTCTCGTCGGCGTAGTCGAATGTGACGGGAACGCCGGGCTGGTCCGCCGGGACGATCGTGTAGGGGATGCCGTACGCGGGGTTCGCGCCGAAGTCCGGGTGCAGCCGGCCGGTGCCGCCGAGACCGAGGATGTAGCCGATGTAGCGGCTCGAGTTCGGGTGCAGCGGCGCGTCGGCGATCTTCGTGGCCCACGCGTTGTCGTCGGGGAAGAGCGTGCAGTCGCTCGCGCCGATGGCGCGCGCGGCGCCGGCGACGGCTGCGGGCGGAGCGGCGCGGCAGACGGCGACGAGCGGTGTGCCGGCGGCGATACCTGCGCCGAAGCGCGCGACGAACGGCGCGTTGACGAAGGCCGGCGCACCCGGGAGGTAGCCGAGCAGCGCGCCGCCCACGGTGGCCCAGGCCGACGCCAGCGTGCAGCCGCGACGGGCCGCGCCCGCGGCAAGCTCCGCGGCGGGGCCGCCGCCCCAGATCGTGAGCGCGATGCCGGACGCGGGCAGCGCGGCGGCGAAGTCGCCGGGGCCGGGCGCCGGCTGTGCGGCAGCCGGGCCCGCGGGGATCGCGAGCGCGAGGCTTGCGAGCAGCGCTCTCAGCAGCACGCCGACAACGCGCGGGGAGCGTGCATTCAGGGTCAGACCTCCGACCGGCTACGAGGTGCAGACCGCTGCGGTCGGGCGCGCCTTACAGCAGGGCCTTGCAGGTGGTCCGGGGCGGGCGCGATTGTAGACTGCCTCGGCACAAGGGAGCGGGGCGCGGCCTGGCCGCGGGCGAGGGGATGCCTCGATGGATTCGATGGAGCAGACGTTCGTCGTACTGCGGGTCGACGAGCAGGCGTGGGAGGGGTTCATCTCGCTGTACTGCGAAGGCGCGGAGGAGCCGCTGCTGATCGACGTCGAGGACTACATCCGCAGCAAGGCGGTGATCGCGAAGGCCGACGGCTTGTCGATCGCGGACGTGCAGCTCGTGGGTCTGACGCTCGTGCTTAACGCCCAGGGGGTGCCGGTGCGGCCAGTCGCGGACTGAGGTGGAGGGCGCCGCTACACTCCGCCGGCGCGCGCTGCGGCGTCGATGCGGGCGACGGTCGCGGCGTCGAGCGGCCCGCGTTCTGCAGCCTCGATGCATTCGCGCAGCTC
>CAMDBZ010000088.1 GCA_945889565.1 Thermoflexus hugenholtzii JAD2
CGGGCGGCTCGCCGCGCGCCTGCAGCCGCAAGAAGTCGTCGAGGCCGCCCGCGAGCGCGCGGTCGCCGCAGCCGCTGAGCAGTTCCGCCTCGAGCAGCGCGCGCAGCTGCCGCAGGTCGGCCATCAGTGCGCGCTGGGCGAGGCCGTCACGACCGCGAAGCCCAGCAGGCCCGGCCCCGCGTGCACACCGATCACCGGCGTGATGCGTCCGACGGTGACCGGCGCGTCGGGCGCCAGCCCGTGCAGCCGATCGACGAGAAAGTCCAGGTCCTCCGGCGTGGTCGCGTGGACGGCCATCATCTGCTCGATCGGTCGCAGCTCGCCGGCGAGGCGCAGCAGTTCCTCGATCGCGCGCTGCTTCGTCCGGGCGCGGCCGATCGGCACCACCGCGCCGTCCTCGATCGCGAGCAGCGGTTTGAACTGCAGGAGCGAACCGATCAGCTCCTGCGCACGCCCGATGCGCCCGCCGCGGCGCAGGAACTCCAGCGTGTCGACCATGAAGTACAGGTGCGTGCGACGGAACTGGTCCGCCACGTGCGCGCGCGTCTCGTCGAGCGTTGCGCCGCCTGTGGCACGCGCGGCGGCGGCGACGACGCCGAGCCCGAGCGCGAGCGACGTGAGCCCGGAATCGACGTGCTCGATGCGCGCGGACAGGCCCTGCGCACCGAGGCGCGCGGACTCGAGCGTGCGGCTGAGCTTGCTGGAGAGGTGAATCGAGAGGATCTCCGTCGCGCCCTCGGCGATCAGCGCTTCGTAGGCGGCGCGAAAGGCGCCGGGTGCGGGCTGCGAGGTGGTCGGCAGCCTGGGCTCGCGCACGAGGCGGCGGAAGAACTTCTCGGACGTGATGTCGACGCCGTCGAGCCGCTGCTCGTCGCCGAACATGAGGGTGAGCGGCACGACGGTGACGCGATGCTGCGCGGCGAGCGCGGAGGGGAGGTCCGCCGTCGAGTCCGTGACGATGCGGAGGCTCACCGCGGGAGTCTACTCGACGCCTGCGGCGTACGGGTAGTGCGGCTGGCCACCATCGATGATCTCGAGCGCGAGCGTGGGATGAGCGTCGGCGAGCAACGCGGCGACGCGTGTGCGCGCATCGGGCGGCGCCTGCACGCCGAGGTAGACGGTCACGAGCTCCGTGGCGGCCGTGATCGTGTGCGCGAGACCGGCCGCGAGCGCGCCCTCTGGATCCCCGCCGGTCGCGACGAGCACGCCATCGACGAGCGCGATCGCGTCGCCGGCCTGCACCGCGACGCCGTCGATGCGCGCGGTGCGCGCGGCGCGCGTGACCTCGATGCAGCGCACGCGCGCTGCGGCTGTGCGCAGGCGCGCGGCGCCGACGGCGGGGTCGCCGTCCGGCGTGTACTCGACGGCCGCGCTCAGGCCGGCCACGTAGCTGCGCGTGGGCAGCACGGTGATCAGTCCTGGCACCTCCGCGGCGGCTTGCTCGGCGGCGAGGCGCACGTCCTTGTCGGTGGGGAGCAGCAGCACGTGTGCGCTGCCGGTGCTGCGCGCGGCGGCGAGCAGTTGGTCCGCGCTCGGCTTGACGTCGGCGGAGTCCACGACGACGGCGCCGAGCGCGCGGAACGCAGCGGCGATGCCCGGGCCGGGGGCGACGGCGACCAGCCCCAGTGCGGATGGCGCGCGCGCGGCGCGGTGCTCGGCCGCCCAGCGCTCGTGCTGCGCCTGCATGTTGTCGACTTTGACCGCGGAGAGCGCGCCGGCGGCGGCGCCGGCAGAGAGCGCGGGCCCCGGGTCTGCCATATGCACGTGCACGTGCAGCGCGGAGGCGTCGCCCACAACGAGCGCCGATTCGCCTCCAGCGCGCTGCAGCGCGGCGGTGATCGCGTCGCGGTCGAGATTCGCGGCTTCGAGGACGAACTCGATGCAGTAGCCGTGGCCCTCGTGCTCGACGGCGTCGAGCGCGACGGCGGCCGTGGCGGCGGGCGGAGGCGGGAGCGGCTCGCCGGCGACGGCCAGCCGCAGGCCGGCGAGCACCACGGCCATGCCCGCGCCGCCCGCGTCGACAACGCCCGCCTCGCGCAGCCGCGGCAGCAGGTCCGGCGTGCGCTCGACGCTACGGTCGGCCTCGCGCTCTGTGGCGACGAGCACGGCGAGCAGGTCGGCGCCGCCGGCGGCGGCGGCTGCGGCGGCCTGCGCGGCGTCGCGCATCACGGTGAGCATGGTGCCCTCGACGGGCTCGCTCACGGCGCCGTAGGCGACCCATGCCGCGTGCTCCAGCGCTGCCGCGAGCGTGGGGGCGGTGACGGTGGGGGCTGCGTCCTGCAGCGCCTCACTGAGCCCGCGGAGCCATTGGGAGAGGATCACGCCACTGTTGCCGCGCGCCCCCAGGAGCGCGCCCCTCGCGAGCTGGCGGGCCCAGCTGGCGCAGTCGGTGGCAGGCGCGCGCTCGGTCGCCTCGAGGGCGGCCCGCAGCGTGAGCAGCATGTTCGTGCCGGTGTCGCCGTCTGGGACGGGGTAGACGTTGATGGCGTTCAGGCGGTCGCGGTTGCCGTCCAGCCAACGCTCGGCGATCCGGAACGCGTCGTGTAGCCGCGGGGCGTCCAGGGCGGCGTGCGAGGTGGGAGTGGTCACGGGCGGTCCCCCGGTGCGCCGCGGTAGACGGGGCGCTTGACCCGATGCTAGGCTGAACCTCCGCTGAGGCGCCAGTGCGTCTGCGGGAGCGCGCTCTCATGGAGGCAACCGTGGCGTCTGGCAGGTGCGATTTCTGCGAGAAGCAGGTGGCGTTCGGGCGCAACATCCGCCACCAGCACTCCGGGCGGTGGGAGCGCAAGGCGCCGAAGACGAACCGCCAGTTCCGCCCGAACGTGCAGAGCCGGCGCATGCTGCTCGGTGGGCTGTGGCGTCGAGTGAACATCTGCACGCGCTGCCTGCGCACGCAGATGAAGCTGCTCGCGAGCTAGCCACCGGCCTCGATGGGCACCGCAGGCGCGGCCGCGCGCCGGCCCGGCCGACCCCTCAATAGCTCCCCCCGCTGTTCGTCGCTCAGGTAGCGCATCGCCTCGCGTAGCGTGACGCCCGAGGCACGGGCCGCGCGCGGCGCGAGCCACGTGTAGACGAGCTCCGGGCGGCGTTTCGCGGTTTCGCGCAGCACCCAGCCGATCGCCTTGCGGATGAAGAACTCGCGCTCATCGAGCATGGCGTCGGCATAGCGGGCGAAGCGCGCGAAGTCGCCGCGGCCGGCGCGCAGCGGCGGCAGCAGCGCGAGCATCGCAGCGCGGCGCACCCAGAAGTCGGGGTCGCGGGCCCAGCGGTCGAGCTGGCCCGTGAGCGCGGGCTCGCGCTCGACGAGCGCGGCGGCAACGCCGGTGGCGAGCGCATCGACGTAGGCCCAGCTGCGGGAGTCGCGGATCAGCCGCTCGACGAGCGCAAGGTCGCGCGGCTCGAGCAGCGCGCGCGAGCCCGTCAGCAGCTCGACGGCGACCACCCGGCGTTCGTGCAGCGGACGCGCCTGCTGAGGAGCCCAGAGGGCGCGTACGAGGGCGAGCAGGCGCGGGCGCGTCAGCGTGTGCTCGCGCTGGAAGCCGCGCGCGACGGCGCGCGCCGCGGGCACGCCCGTGCCGAGGAACGCGAGCTCGCTCTTCAGGTAGCGCGCTTCTGCCAGGGCGCGCTCGGGGTGGGCGTGCGTGCGCAGGCGCCGCTCGAGCTCGTCGGCGAGCGCGGCGGCGGTCGGCGGGCGCGGCACGTCAGTCGGCGGGGGCGAGCGCGGACCGCAGCTGCGCGAGCGCGGCCGCGGGGGTCGCGCGGTCGTTGTACACCGCGGAGCCCGCGACGAGGATGTCCGCGCCCGCCGCCGCGCAGCGCGCCGCGTTCTCCGCCTTCACGCCGCCATCGAGCTCGATCGGCACGTCGCGGCCCGCGGCGGCGAGCAGCGCACGGAGCTGCGGCACCTTGTCGAGGTGCGCGTCGAGCATCGTCTGCCCGCCGCGGCCGGGGTGCACGAGCATGATCACCACCTGGTCGAGCGCCCCGAGCAGCGGTGCGAGCCGCTCGACAGGCGTGCCGGGGCTCACCGCGACGCCCGCACGGCAGCCGGTTGCGTGCGCGGCCGCGAGCGCTGCGCTCGCGTCGGCGGTGGCCTCGACGTGGAAGAGCAGCGTCTGCGCGCCTGCGGCGGCGAAGGCTGCGAAGTGCGCCGCGGGCTGCGCGACCATCATGTGCACCTCGATCGGGAGGCTCGTCGCCGCGCGTACGGCTGCGACGACTTCTGGACCGAAGCTGAGCTGCGGCACGAAGTGGCCGTCCATCACGTCGAGGTGGAAGAGGTCGGCGCCGCCCGCCTCGGCGGCCTGGACCTGCTCGGCGAGGCGGCCGAAGTCGGCGGTGAGGATGGAGGGCGCGATGCGCACGGTGCGCGTGGCGCTCACGCGTGGCGTCCCGCGGCCTCGACCTCGGCGGCGAGGCGCGCGCGCGCGGCGGCGAGCTCGCGGGCGACGGCGGCGGGAGCGGTGCCGCCGGTGGCGGAGCGCGCCGCGAGTGAGCTGTCGAGATCGATCGCGAGCGCGTCCGCTTCGAACGCGGGGTGCGCCGCGCGCAGTTCGTCGAGCGTGAGCGCGTCGAGCGTGCGGCGCTCGCGCTCGCAGCGCGCCACGAGCGCGCCGACGGCCGCGTGCGCCTCGCGGAACGGCACGCCGCGGCGCGCGAGGTAGTCCGCGAGGTCTGTCGCCAGCGCGAAGCCCTCGACGGCGGTGGCGCGTCCGCGCTCGCGGTCGAACTCGAGCGCCGGCACGAGCGCGGCCATCACAGCGAGCGAGGCGAGCAGCGTGTCGACGGTGTCGAACAGCGGCGCCTTGTCCTCCTGCAGGTCGCGGTTGTAGGCGAGCGGCAGCGCCTTGAGCAGCGTCAGCGACTGCACGAGCTGGCCGATCACGCGCGCGCTCTTGCCGCGCACGAGCTCCGCGACGTCCGGGTTCTTCTTCTGCGGCATGATGCTGGAGCCGGTGGCGAACGCGTCGGGCAGGCGCACGAGGCCGAACTCGGTGGTGGACCAGAGCACGATCTCCTCGGCGATGCGCGACAGGTGCACCATGGCGAGCGCCGCGGCGGCGTGTAGCTCGACGACGAAGTCGCGGTCGGCCACCGCGTCGAGCGAGTTCGTGGCGACCGCGTCGAAGCCGAGTTCGCGTGCGACGAACTCGCGGTCGATGGGGTAGCGGACGCCCGCGCGCGCGCCCGCGCCGAGCGGCAGCACGTTGCGGCGCGCGCGCGCCTGCGCCCCGCGCGCGCGGTCGCGCGCGAGCGCGGCCTCGTGCGCGAGCATGTGGTGAGCGAGCAGCACCGGCTGCGCGCGCTGCAGGTGCGTGTAGCCGGGGATAACCGTCTCCGCTTCACGCTCGGCGCCGAGCAGCAGCGCGTGGCGCAGGGCGCGCAGCTGCTCGGCGATGGCGTCGCACGCGCCGCGCGCCCACAGCCGCAGGTCGGTCGCGACCTGATCGTTGCGCGAGCGGGCGGTGTGCAGGCGGCCGGCAGGCGCGCCGATGCGCTCGGCGAGCGCCGCTTCGATGTGGAGGTGGATGTCCTCGCGGTCGGCGCGGAACGCGAAGCGGCCGGCCGCGATGTCGTCGCGGATGGCCGCGAGCCCGTCGACGATCGCGTCGCGGTCGGCGTCGCTGATGATGCGCTGCCGCGCGAGCATCGTCGCGTGCGCGATGGACGCCGCGATGTCTTCCCGGTAGAGGCGGCGGTCGACGTCGATGGAGGCGGTGAACGCCTCGACGAGCGCGTCGGTGGCGGCGTCGAAGCGGCCGCCCCAGAGCTTGTGCTCGCCGCCTGCGCCGCCGGTCATCGCTCGCGCCTCCCAGCCGAGGCTAGCAGAGCGCGCGGTGAGCCGCCTCTGGGCGCGTTACCCTCGCAGCAGCGCGCGCAGGTCGTCGGCGCTCATCTCTGCTTGCCGCAGGATTGAGCGCAGCACGCTGAGCGGTACGTCGCGCCCCCCGTGCACTGGCACGACGACCAGCCCCGCGGCACCTTCGCGGCGGAGGTAATGGTGGCTCCCCCGCACATGCGAGAGCCGGAACCCTCCGCGCTGCAGCGCCGCGACGATCTCGCGCCCAGTAGCGCGAGGCAGCCGTCCGCCGGCTCCTTCGACCATGACTGCCCGCCTCTGCTAGCCCGCCGTTTGGGTAGTGGGCGAGGCTAGAGGCGGACCTAGTTTCGCTGTCAACAGCGCCGCAACACATGCGGAGCGCACTCCGCGTGTCTAACCGACTGCGACCGTGACCTCGACGAGCTCAGTGCTGTCGTCGCCGGCGGGCACAGCCAGCCCCTCTACCCTCAGCGCTTCGAGGTACCCGAGGATCGCGTCGCGTGTGTGCGCAATGGCCTCGTCGCGGGACACGCCGAAGGTCGACAAGCCTCCGAGCGCCGGCACGGTCGTTACCCACGAGCTGGCATCGCTGTCCCACTCCAGCAGCACTTTGAAGCTTCGGGTTGTGTCCATGAGCCCATTCTAGCCAAGCGCAGGGACGTGCGGTTGGCTAGTGGCCCGGGCCGCCGAGCTGGAGCGGGTCGCCGGAGCCGGGGTCGAGCTGGAGCTGGGTGCGCGCCTGCATCTCCACGGGCAGCCCCCACAGCTTGATGAAGCCGCGCGCCGCGTCCTGGTCGAACTCGTCGCCTTCGCTGTAGGTGGCGAGGGCGTGGCTGTACAGGCTGCGGTCCGCGCGCCGCCCGACGGCGACGGCGGTGCCGTGCTGCAACCGCATACGCACTTCGCCCGTGACGTGGCGCTGCGTCGATTGCACGTAGGCGGCCAGGTCCTGGTGGTGCGCGGTGAACCACAGGCCGTTGTAGATGAGGTCGGCGTACTCCTGCGCCACCCGCTCCTTGAAGCGCGCCTGCTGCTTGCTGAGCGTGAGCGATTCGAGCACACGATGCGCCTCGATGAGCGCGACGGCGGCCGGCGCTTCGTAGA
>CAMDBZ010000089.1 GCA_945889565.1 Thermoflexus hugenholtzii JAD2
CGTCGTCGCGCAGCGAGAGCGTCGTCATCTGCGCGGCAACGCGTTATCCGCCTGCCGCGACGGCGCGGCGGCCGCCGCGCGCGCGGCCGTTCGCGGGCGGGGCGGCGCGCTTTGTGGCAGGCGCGGGCGCAGGGCGGTGGTGGGCGAGCACGTCGCGCAGGAAGCGGCCGGTCGCGGACTCCGGGTGCGCGGCGACGGCCTCGGGCGTGCCTTCGGCGAGCAGCCGGCCGCCCGCCGCGCCGCCCGCGGGGCCGAGGTCGATCAGCCAGTCGGCGTTCTTGATCACGTCGAGGTTGTGCTCGATCACGATCACCGTGTTGCCGCCGTCGACGAGCGCCTGCAGCACGCGCAGCAGCGCCTCCGTGTCTGCGAACGACAGCCCCGTCGTCGGCTCGTCGAGGATGTACACCGTGCGGCCGGTGGAACGGCGCGACAGCTCCGTCGCGAGCTTCACGCGCTGCGCCTCGCCGCCGGAGAGCGTCGTCGCGGGCTGGCCGAGGCGGATGTAGCCGAGCCCCACCTCATGCAGCGTGACGAGCTTGCGGCGCGCGGCGGGGAACGCCTCGAAGAACGCGAGCGCCTCCGTGACCGTCATGTTCAGCACCTGCGCGATGTGCGCGCCGCGGAACGTGATCTCCAGCGCCTCGCGGTTGTAGCGTGCGCCGTGGCAGACCTCGCACGGGACGGTGACGTCCGGCAGGAACTGCATCTCGATCTGGTTGTAGCCGTCGCCGGAGCAGGCCTCGCAGCGGCCGCCCTTCACGTTGAAGCTGAAGCGCCCGGGGCCGTAGCCGCGCGCGCGCGCCTCCGGGACCGCCGCGAACAGGTCGCGGATCACGGTGAACAGTCCGGTGTACGTCGCAGGGTTGGAGCGCGGGGTGCGGCCGATCGCCGTCTGGTCGATGCGTACGACCTTGTCGATGTGCTCGATGCCGGTCACGTCCTTGTGCGCGCCGGGCCGCTCGCGCGCGCCGTGCAGCTCGGCAGACAGCCGCTTCGACAGGATCTCGTTCACGAGTGTCGACTTGCCGGAGCCGGACACGCCGGTCACGCCGATGAACACGCCGAGCGGGAAGCGCACGGTCAGCTGCTTGAGGTTGTGCTCGCTCGCGCCGCGCACGACGAGTGACTCGCCGTTGCCGGCGCGCCGCGCCTCCGGCATGGGGATGCGCCGCCGCCCGCTGAGGTACTGCCCGGTGAGCGAGGCCGGGTTCGCGGCGACCTCGGCAGGGGTCCCGGTCGCGACGATCTCGCCGCCGTGCTCGCCGGCGCCGGGGCCGAGGTCCACGAGCCAGTCTGCGGCCCACATCATCGCCTCGTCGTGCTCGACGACGAGCACCGTGTTGCCGAGGTCGCGCAGCCGCGTGAGCGTGCGGATGAGCCGCTCGTTGTCCACCGGGTGCAGGCCGATCGACGGCTCGTCGCACACGTAGAGCACGCCCATCAGCGCCGACCCGATCTGTGTCGCGAGGCGGATGCGCTGGCCCTCGCCGCCGGAGAGCGTCGCCGAGCCGCGGTCGAGCGTCAGGTACTCGAGGCCCACGTCGCTCAGGAACACCAGCCGTCCCGCGATCTCCTGCAGGATCTGGCGCGCGATCTGCTGGTCGCGCGCGGACAGCGGCGTCGCGTCGCCGCGCAGCGTTTCCGCCCACGCGAGCGCTTCCGTGACGGAGTAGCGCACCACGTCGACGATCGATCGCTCCTCGACGGTGACGGCGAGCATCTCCGGCTTCAGCCGCGCGCCGCGGCACGCCGGGCATGGCACCGCCACCATGTAGCGTTCGATGTCCTGGCGCGCCCACTCGGACTCCGTCTCGCGGTGGCGGCGCGCGAGGTTCGCCAGCACGCCCTCCCAGGAGACGTCGAACTGGTGGTTGCGCCCGGCGGCGGAGCGGTACGCGACGCTGATCGTCTCGCCGTCCGTGCCGTGCATGAGCACGCGCAGCGCCTCCGGCGAGAACTCGCGCAGCGGCGTGCCGAGCGTGAAGCCGAACGCCTCGCCGAGCGCCGCCAGCCGCCGCCGGTACCACGTGAGCGAGGTGCTCATGCGCTGGTACGGCGCGATCGCACCCTCGTCGATCGACAGATCGCGGTTCGGGACCACGAGCTCTTCGTCGAGCTCCATCTGCACGCCGAGGCCGGTGCACTGCGGGCACGCGCCATGCGGCGAGTTGAACGAGAAGTTGCGCGGCTCGATCTCGCCGACGGAGTACGGCGGATGGCTCGTGTTCGGGCACGCGAAGCGCTCGCTGAACGTCTGCTCGGCGCGGCTCTCCGGCGCGAACACGAGCACGCCCTCGCCGAGCTTCAGCGCCTGCTCCACGGAGTCCGCGACGCGCTGGCGCGCGCCCTCGGCCTCCACCTCGGCCGCGTCGGGGATGACGAGGCGGTCGACCACCACGTCGATGTCGTGCCACTTGTTGCGGTCGAGGGTGCCCGGCTCCTCGACCTCGCGCACCTCGCCGTCCACGCGCACGCGCACGAAGCCTGCGCGCCGCGCGGCCGCGAACACCTGCACGTGCTCGCCGCGCCGATGCCGCACCAGCGGCGCGAGCACGAGCGCGCGTGTTCCGGCGGGCTCCGCGAGGATCGCGTCGACGATCTGCTGCACGGTCTGGCGGCGGATCACCTGGCCGCAGTGCGGGCAGTGCGGCACGCCGATGCGCGCGAACAGCAGGCGCAGGTAGTCGTAGATCTCGGTGACCGTCGCCACCGTGGAGCGGGGGTTCTTCGACACCCCCTTCTGGTCGATCGAGATCGCGGGGGAGAGCCCCTCGATGTGGTCGACGTCCGGCTTTTCCATCAGCCCCAGGAACTGCCGTGCGTACGCCGAGAGTGACTCGACATAACGACGCTGCCCCTCGGCGTAGATGGTATCGAACGCGAGCGACGACTTGCCGGAGCCTGACAGTCCGGTGATCACCACCAGCCGGTCACGCGGCAGCTCCACCGAGACGTTCTTGAGGTTGTGCTCGCGCGCCCCGGTCACCACGATCTTGTCGAGCGGCACCGGGGCACCTCGTCGCAGTCCGCGCGTGGGGAGTGGGCGCCGATCGTACGCCTGTTCGCTTTACCCCTCAACGGGGCAGCGCTGGGCGCGTTGCGGTCCTCCGCCGCGGCTGCGATACCTGTCGCGTGCTGATGCTCGTCATCGCCGCCGATCGCGAGCGGCGCGACTGGATCGCGCGGCGGCTCGCGGCTCGCGGCGTCGAGGCGGCCGGTTGCCACCCGCGCCGCGCCAGCCTCGCCGTGCGCGAGTTGCGGCCTGAGGGGCTGGCCATCGACGTCGCCGACCCGGCCGCGGCGCGCCGCGTGCTGGCGCGTGCGCGCGCGGCCGCGGAGGCGTCGCTGCCTGCGCTGCTGTTCGTGGGCGGGGACACCGCCTGGGCGCACACGTCGCTGCCGGCCGACCTGCTCCCGGCCGCGACGCTCGACCGTGCGGCGACCGGCCGCGTGTTCGCCGCGGCGCTGCGCGCGCTCGGGCTGGCGGCTGCGCCCGGCGTCGCCGAGGCAGCCGCGGGCTACTCGGCGGCCTCGACGCCGGGCGGCGCGAGCGACGACCGGCGTCTGCTCGCCGGCGCGCTGGGCAGTGCGCGGCTCACCCCGTCCGAGGCGCGGCTCTACGAAGTGCTGGTCGAGCAGGCCGGCGACGATGTGCCGGCGGCGCTGCTGGCGCACGCCGTCTGGGGCGACGGCCACCTGGACGCGCATCGCCGCGGCGCCTTGCGAGCGCACGTCTACGAGCTGCGCCGCAAGCTGCGCGTCGCGGGCGTGCCCGCGGCCCTTCGCGCCCGTCCCGGGGCCGGCTACCGCCTCAGCCTCGTCACGGCCGCGCCGGAGCCGCCCGCCGGTGGTGAACGGGCCGGGGGCGGCTAGGTGTAGCCGCCGGGGGCGCGGTCGTCATCGAGGCCGGCCCACCCCTCGAGGTGGCGACGCAACTGCTCTTCGATCGCGCGCAGCTGCTCGTCCGAGACGCCCGTCGTCTGCAGCGTCTCCCGGACCAGCCGCTCGACCTCGCTCAGCTCACCGCGCATCAGCGCGTCGGCGACCTCCAGCTGCGTCTCCACGGCGCGGAAGCCGTGACGGCGGGCCGTGATGTCGTCCATGGCCAGGATCGTGGCCATGAGTCGGGTGAACAGGTTCGTGGTCCGCGCGATCCTGACGCGATCGTCAGGGTCGGCCGGCAGCGTGCCGGTGATCGTCACCTGCAGCCCCGTGCGGGGGTCCGTCGCGGCGTACTGGTCGGGCATGGCGTCTCCGGCTCGCCTGGCCATCGTACCGCGGACGCCGCTGCGGGCGTCGCGCGTGTTCGCGGGCGTTTGCCCGTCCGCGCCCGGGAGTTCCCGCACTCCCGCGCCGCGTGGCGCCTCCGATACTGACATGGACAGGCGCGGGGCTTCGTGCCCGCCGGCCAGCGCCGGTGGGATGTCGGGAGGTGCGACGGTGGCAGACGGCAGCGAGCGGCAGCTGGTGGTGTTCGACCTGGCAAGCGAGGCCTACGGCGTCAACATCGGCACGGTCCGCGAGATCATCCGCATGCAGCAGATCACGCACGTCCCGGAGGCGCCCCAGTATGTGGACGGCGTCATCAACTTGCGCGGCCGCGTGATCCCGGTGATCGACCTGCGCAAGCGCTTCGGGCTGGCGGTCACCGAGCAGACGGAAAACAGCCGCATTGTGGTCGTCGACAGCGCCGGCGAGGACATCGGCGTGATCGTCGACGCCGTCACCGAGGTGCTGCGCGTCCCCGGCGACGCCATCGAGCCCGCGTCCTCGCTGATCACGACCGAGGATTCGTACTACATGGACGGGATCGCGAAGATCGGCAACCGCCTGCTCATCCTGCTCGACCTCGAGCGCGTCTTGCAGAACGCCGACCGCGAGCTGGTCGGCGCCGCCGCCGGCGCGGCATAGCCTCCCCCCGAACACACGACTGACGGAGGCCCGCCTGTGCCGCTTGCCGCGGACATCACGCCTGACGACCTGAAGGTCTTCCTCCAAGAGGCAGACGGGCTCATCGAGCTGCTCGACGAGGATTTCATCCGCCTCGAGCAGGAGGCCGATAACGCCGACCTGTTGCAGGAGATCTTCCGCGGGGCCCACACACTCAAGGGCTCGTCCGGGATGCTCGGCTTCACCGCCATGGCGAGCCTGACGCACGCGATGGAAGACCTGCTGGACCGAGTGCGCAAGCACACGCTGCAGGTCACGCCGGAGCTCGTCGACGCGCTGCTCGCCAGCCTGGACGGCCTCAAGGCGCTCAAGTCTGCGCTCGCCGAGGGCGGGGACACGGACATCGACGTCGCGCCGCTCGTCGCGATGCTGCGCGCTGCCGCCGACGACGGTGCCGCCCCCGCCGCCGCTGCCCCCGCGGAGTCGCTCACGCTCCAGCCGGCGGCCGCTGAGCAGCTCGCCGCCGCGCTCGCCGCCGGCCACAGCGCGCACCACGTGCGCGTGAGCCTGGAGCAGACGGACTGGGCCGCGGTGCGCTGCTTCCAGATCGTGAACGAGCTTGCTGGGCTCGGCGACGTGCTTGCGTCCGTGCCTTCGCAGCAGGCGATCGAGGCGGAGCAGGTCGGCCAGCACATCGAGGTGCTCGTCGTGTCCGCGCACGATGCCGCGAAGCTGCGCGAGGCGCTCGCGACCGTGCCCGAGCTGGCGCAGATCGACATCGCGGACTGGGACGCGAGCGCAGCGGCCGCCGGGCCCGCCGGTCAGCCTGTCGTCGATGCCGCGAAGGGCGCGCGCGAGCAGGCGGACGCCGCGCACAAGATCGACACCCCGCAGACCGTGCGCATCGACGTCGAGCGGCTCGACCAGCTGATGAACATGGTCGGCGAGCTCGTGATCGATCGCACGCGGCTGACGCAGATCGGGCGCACGCTGCAGGGCCGCTACAAGGAAGACCAGCAGGCGCGCCAGCTCGTCGAGACGATGACCCACGTCACGAAGGTCGTCGACGCGCTGCACGAGAGCATGATGCAGGTGCGCATGCTGCCGATCGGGCTGCTGTTCAGCAAGTTCCCGCGGCTCGTGCGCGACCTCGCGCGCAGCCTCGAGAAGCCGGTGGAGTTCGTGATCGAGGGCGAGGGCACCGAGATCGATCGGTCGGTGATCGAGAAGATCAAGGACCCACTCGTCCACCTGATCCGCAACGCCGTGGACCACGGCGTGGAGTCCCCCGCGGACCGCGCGGCGGCCGGGAAGCCGGCGACGGCGACCGTGCGCCTCGCCGCGCAGCACGAGTCCGGCCACATCCTGATCACGCTCGACGACGATGGCGGCGGCATCGACCCGACGAAGATCCGTGAGGCGGCGGTGCGCCGCGGCGCGCTGACCGCGGAGGCCGCCGAGCGGCTGTCCGACCAGGAGTCCGTGGAGCTGATCTTCGAGCCCGGATTGTCGACCGCGAAGCAGACCACCGAGGTGTCCGGCCGCGGCGTCGGCATGGACATCGTGCGCCGCTACATCGAGGAGCTGAACGGCCGCGTCGAAGTGCACAGCACCGTGGGGCAGGGCACGCGCTTTTCGCTGCGGCTGCCGCTCACGCTCGCGACGTTCGGCGGACTGCTCGTGCGCTCGGGCGGCCGCACGTACGCGCTGCCGCTGTCGTTCGTGCAGGAGACGGTGAAGCCGGACCCGAGTTCGCTCGGCACGGTGCTGACGAAGTCCGTCATGCACCTGCGGGGTGGGGTGATGCCGCTGTTGCGGTTGAACGAGGCGATGTTGCACACGGGGACGCAGCGCGCGCCCGTGCGCGCAACGGAGCCGGTGTTCGCGGTGGTTGTGCGCGCGGGCGACGGCGAGAACGACCGCCCGGTCGCGATCGGCGTCGACGCGCTGATCGACCAGCAGGACCTGGTCGTGAAGACGCTCGGTGGATACATGGGGAAGACGCGGGGCATCGCCGGAGCCAG
>CAMDBZ010000090.1 GCA_945889565.1 Thermoflexus hugenholtzii JAD2
CCGCCGCCCGCCGGACCACGGCCGGCACCACCGCTCGTCGCGCGACCGCCGGCACGGCCACCAGCCGCACCGGCACCGCGACGCGCGCCACGGCCACCCGAGCGACCGCGACGCGACGGCCCGCTGTGCGCCGCGCCGCGCCGCGCCGCGCCGCCGCAGCGCCCGCTGCCGCGCCGAGCGCGTAGCTCGCGAGCGTCTGATCGACACGAACGCGCCCGCTTCGACAGCGGGCGCGTTCGTGTCTCAGCCGGCGCGATTACATCAAGAAGCCTCGGGCTCCTCCTGGTCGTGCTCCGACGACGCCACGCGATGCTTCCCCGCGTGCTCGCCGCCGCGGAACGCAACCGCCGCCAGCAGCGCCATCCCCCCCAGCACCGCCGCTGACGCGATCCACGCGATCCCCCGCGCGACTTCCTCCACCGGTGCCCTCCCAGTTCGCCGAGCCCTTGTCGCTGCTGCTATACCACCGCGACCGCGGGCTGGCCACAAGCGGCGACACAGCGCCGGTCGCTGCTAGGCCGCCGCGCATGGACCCGTCGCTTGCCGGCAAGCTGCTCGTCGCCAGCCCGCTCATGGACGAGCCCACGTTTCGCCGCACCGTCGTGCTGGTGTGCGGGCACGACAGCCACGGCGCGCTCGGCCTCGTGCTCAACCGTCCGCTCGGCGTGCGCCTCGATGCGCTCTCCTGGGCGTGGCACGAGCGCGCTGCGCCACCCGCCGTGATGTTCCGCGGCGGTCCCGTCGCCACGGAGTCTGCGCTCGCCCTGGGCAGCGCGCACCCTGGCACGACGCCCGCGTGGGCGCGACCCGTGCTGCCCGGCCTCGGCCTGCTCGACCTTGAGCAACACGCCGGCACGCGCGACCCCGCCGTCGCGCAATTGCGTGTCTTCAGCGGCTACGCGGGCTGGTCCCCGGGCCAGCTCGAGGTCGAGCTCGAGCAAGACGCGTGGCACGTCGTCACCGCGCGCGCGGCCGATGCGTTCGATGCCGAGCCCGAGACGCTGTGGCAGCGCGTGCTGCGTCGCCAGCGCGGCACGCTCGCGTTCCTCGCGACCTTCCCAGCGGAGCTCTCGCACAACTAACCCGCGCGCACACCTCGTCGCGTCGAACGCGAGGCGCTGCGGCCGTAGAATCGAGCGCATCACCAGTCACGAGCCAACGATGAGGGAGCAACGTGTCCGCTGAGCGGCGCGAGGACATCGGCTGGGCCGTCGTCGAGCGCGCCGTGCCCGTGCCCGCGCGCGACGGCGCCGCGCTCGTCTGCGACGTGTACCTGCCGCGGTCCGCGCGGCGCTCCCCCGCGCTGCTCCAGCGCAGCGCCTGCGGCCGCGACGCGCCCGACGCGCGCTTCTGGACCGAGCGCGGCTACGCCTTCGTCGTGCAAGACGTGCGCGGGCGGCGCGACTCGGACGGTAGCTTCGTCCCGTTCGAGCACGATGCCGCCGACGGCTACGACGCCGTCGCGTGGATCGCCGGCCAAGACTGGTCGGACGGCGCCGTCGGAATGCTCGGCCAATCGTACGCCGCCGGCGCGCAGTACCAGTTGCTCGCAGGCAACCCCCCACTCTCGCTGCGCGCCGCCGTGCCGATGGGCGGCCCCACCGATCTGCGCGACGGCTGGGCGTACACGCGCGGCGGCGCGCTCGAGCTCGGCTGGGTGCTCCCGTGGGCGCTCGAGCTCGCGCGCGACACTGCGACCCGCGACGCCAGCGCACGACTTGCGCCACCGCTCGCCCGCGTGCCCGAGCGGCCGCTGCTCGCCGGCATCCCGTCCGCGCCCACGCCCGAAGACGCGTACGAGCGCCTCCCGCTGCTCGCGCTCGCGCGCGACATCGAGTCACAACGCTGGCTACGCGACTACCTCACCCACCCTGACGATGGCGGCTACTGGTGGGCGACCAACGCGCGGCAGCGCGCCGGCGCCTTGAACGTCCCCGCGCTGCACGTCACCGGCTGGTACGACCCCCTGCAGCACGGCATGCTTGCGATGTTCACTGCAGCCTCGCAGCTCGCGCCCGCGTACGCCCGCCGCGCGCAGCACTTGCTCGTCGGCCCGTGGGCGCACTCCACGCCCTTTGGCGCGCCCGCCGACGGCCTCGACCTCGACGGCGCGCAGACCGTGTCGCTGCTCGACGTGCAGGCGCGCTGGTTCGACCACTGGCTGCGCGGCGCCGAGAATGCCGTCCCGGACGCACGCCCCGTCGTCTACTTCGTCATGGGCCGTAACGCCTGGGCCGCCGCCGACACCTGGCCCCCGCCCGACGCGGAGCCGTGGCCGCTGTACCTGCACAGCCACGGCCGCGCGAACGCGCTCGTCGGCGACGGCGTGCTCAGCCCCACCGAGCCGGGCGCCGAAGAGCCCGACCGCTACGTCTACGACCCCGCGCACCCCGTGCCGTCGCTCGGCGGCGCGTCGCTGCTGCTCCCCGCCGGCGCGCTCGACCAGCGCCCCGCCGAACTGCGCGACGACGTGCTCGTCTACACCACCGCCCCGCTGCAGGCTGCCGTCGAGGTCACCGGCCCGATCCGCCTCGCGCTCTACGCGAGCACCACCGCGTTCGACACCGACTTCGTCGCGAAGCTCGTCGACGTGCACGCGGACGGCACCGCGCGCCTCGTCAGCGACGGCATGATCCGCGCCCGCTACCGCGACTCCCCCGTGCAGCCCTCGCTGCTGCGGCCCGGCCAGGTCTACCGCTTCGAGCTCGATCTCGGCGCCACGAGCATCGAGTTCGCCCCCGGGCACTGCGTGCGCCTGGAGATCGCCAGCAGCAACTTCCCACGCTGGGACCGCAACCTGAATACCGGCCGCAGCCCCGCCGAGGATGCCGCGCCGCTGCGCGCGCTGCAGACCGTGTTCCACACCAGCGCGTATCCCTCGCAGCTGCTGCTGCCCGTGCGCCGCAGCGCCTAGCCTGCACGCCCGCGCCCCGCTAGGGGACCGTCGTCTCGCAGTCCACGAACACCGTCGTGCCCAGCCCGTTGCCCACGCACACGTCGACGCCCGCGCCCCCGTCGAGCGTGTCGAGCCCGCCCCCGCCGAGCACGCAGTCGGCGCCGTCGCCCGCCACGATGTTCTGCGCCGCCGGCCCTCCCGCGACGAGCTCGTTCGCCGCGGTCGCCGTGAAGTCGCCCGCGCCCGCGACGACCGCCGTGAGCGTGAGTGCCGCGCACACCGCCGGCTTCAAGTCGTTCGCGCCCAGCGCCTGCGCCCGCTCCGCCGCCAGCGACCCCGGCACGGCGTTCGACGCCGCCTGCACGAGCACCGTCGTGAGCAGCGCCAGCGCGATGGCGACCGCGAAGCGGCGCACGGCGGCGCTACGCGGCGCGGCTCGGCGCGGCCGCACTCGGACCGGCGCCGGGCTCCGCGCCCTCGCTCGCGCTGAAGTGGTACGTCGCCTCGTTGCACAGCACCATGAATTGGCGGAGGTGCAGCGCGTCCTGGATCACCGGCAGGTTGTTGCGCTCGGCGATCGCCGCGAGGTCTGCAAACCGCGCCACCGAGATCAGCGGCCGGTCCGTCGGCGGCCGCACGAGGTGCGCCGTCGTGATCAGCGCGCCGAATTGCGCCTCGATGCGCCCTTGCTCGCCGCCCTCGAACGCCCGCCGCGTCCGCCACGCGAGCAGCGCGAACGCCACCATCCCCAGCATCGCGAACGGCACCGACCACGCCCGCGCCGTCGCCACCGCCGGCGACAGCCAGAGCACGGACAGCTCCGCCGCGCGCATGCTCGTCACCTGGAACGCGCCGGCGCTCACCCGCTCCAGGCCGTTCTCACCGACCTGCGTGTCGAGCTGCAGCTCCTTGGAGCTCAGCCGAAAGATCAGCTGCGGCGCGAACGCCGGCAACGCCTGCGGCGCGCCCTCGATGCGCGCCTGCACGCGTGGCGCGATCACGATGCGGTACTGCTCGTAGTCGGCGGTCGTCGCCGCCTCGACGCGGTCGATGAGCTGCTTCACCTGCGCGAGGTCGACCGTGCCGCGCAACATCGCCTCCGCCCCCGCGAACGGCGTCGGCGCCGTGATCGGAATCGTGCGCTGCCAGCCGTTCGACTGCGCCAGGTACGCGTCCAGCTGCGCGGTCCCAGCCACGCCGCCCGCCTGCGCGCTGTCGACGCGGTACGTGAACGTCACCTCCATCGCGCCCGTCAGCTTGACGAACAACGGCTGCCCGGGCGTGATCGTATCGTTGTCATAGATCCCGCTCGGCGCCACGGCCGCGTACGCGAACTGCCCGCGCTGCTGGTACGGCGCGTCCGAGGCGACCGCCTGCTCGAGCGGCCGCGCATACGCGTACGCCGCGCCCGCGAGTCCCGCGGCCGCGACGAGCAGGCTCGCGATCGCCAGCAGCGATCCGGGCGGCGCGTACAGCGTGAGTGGCCGGCCGCCTGCCATGGGACGGCCGCGCGCCGCCGCCCGCCGCCCCCGCCGCGCTCCGGCAGGCCGCACCCGCAGCCGCGGCACGATCACGCCCGCGGCGGAGAGCACCAGCAGCAGCACCGGCCCCCACGGCGGGCGCAGCGCATCGAGCAGCAGCCCTGCCTTCGGCACGCGCAGCCACAGCCGCCCCGCGATCTCGGGCGCCGTCGGACGGTACGAGTCGATCCAGCCGTTCGCGTCGCCACGCAGCGTGAAGCGCCCGCCTTCGACCTCCGCGATGCGGTGCATCAGCAGCCCGAGCTGCGGATTGCGATACGCGACGACGTCGCCCGGCCCGTAGCTCGCCGCGGTGCGCGCGAGCACGAGGTCCCCGTTCTGCAGCGCCGGCGTCATGCTCGACCCACCGACGCGCGCGTACGTCACCGGGCCGCCGCAGGCCGTCGGCGCCAGCACGATCAGCGCCGCGACGCCCGCCGCGATGGCCGCGCGGCTGAGCACAGAGCGGGGGACACTGGTGAAGAATCGCACGGGGCCTCCAACGAGACGCTGACGCCTCGTTACTGGACGATCACCACGCGCAGCTCGTCCGCCGTCTCGACCGCTGCCGCCAGCCCCGCGCAGCTCACGGCGAGCGAGGGCGGCGTGTTCGTGCACGCGTACCACGGCCCGGCCGGGCCGGGGACGCCGTCCTGCAGACGCACATGGATCTTCGCCGTCGCCGGCAGGACCACATCCACGTTGAAGGTCATCGAGGCGATCTGCTGCGGGTTCCCGACGGCGAGCGTGTAGACCACGTTCGTGATCGTGTAGCCAGAGATCGCGGTGCCCGCCTCGCCCGCCTTCGTCGCCGGGACCGTGTTTCCCGCCGCGAGCGTGTAGCCCGCCGCCGTCACCGCCGACACGGCGATGACCACGACGAACAGCGGCGTGCGCCAGGCGTTGAGGATGCCGAACATGTCGCTCCACGATGGTGCCAGCCGCCTGCTGGCGTGCCCTGCTGCAATCCTCGGCGCGCATGCGCCGCACCACCTCGGCGTTCCCCCTACGCACGGCCGCGCGCACCCTATCGTCGAAGCCCCACCGTCGAAGCCCCGTCGCGCTCGCCCCCGCTGGCAACGCCGCGGCGCCCCGCGTACCCTCCCGACATGGGCGCGCGTATCGAACGCTGGCTGGACGACGGCAGCGGCGTGCTGCGCTCGCCGCTCCTGACCGCCATGGGCCTCGTCGCCGGCTTCACAACGCGCGCGCTCGGCAGCATGGGCGGCACGACCACGCCGCTCGACGTACAGGCGCAGCGCCGCCGCACGTTCGCGCTGGCTCAGGGGTTCCCCCACGTGGCGCGCGTGCGCCAGGTGCACGGCGCGCGCACCGTTCCGGCGCCCCCGCCCGGCGCGCCGTGGCCCGAGGCGGACGCCATCTGGACCATGGATCGTGGCGTGCTGCTCGGCATCGCCGCGGCAGACTGCGTGCCCGTCCTCGTCGCGTCGCCGGCGGGCGCCTTCGGCGTCGCGCACGCCGGCTGGCGCGGCAGCTCCCTCGGCGTCACCCGCGCGCTCGTGCGCGCGCTCGTCGACGCCGGGGCGCGCGCCGACGAGCTGGTCGCGGCCATCGGCCCGTCCATCGGCCCGTGCTGCTACCACGTCGATGCCGATCGCACCGCGCTCTTCCGCGATCGCCTGCCCGACGATGCCGATGCAGTGCTGTACGACGGCGTCATGGACCTGTGGACCGCGAACGTCAGGCAGCTCGAGACCGCGGGCGTGCGCACGATCGAGCTCGCGGCCATCTGCACGCGTTGCGGCGGGGCCGACGTCTGGTCGTTCCGCGGTCGCGCGCCGGGGCTCGACTATGGCCTCTGCCTCGGCTACCTCGGGCGGCCTGTGCAATAGCGCAGGCCCACGCGTGTGCCGAACTGCAATACTCGGTTCGCCCGCGCTGCCATAGAGTGACCGCGTGCGTGCGTCACCTCTGGCTCCCCGCGAGCTCACGACGCCGGGACGGCTCGGCGATGTCGGCTTCGCCTACCTCGTGCGCCGTAGCCGTCGCCGCCGCACGACGTTCGAGATCGCGCTCGATCCGCAGCGCGGCGTCGTCGTCTCCGTGCCCTGGCGCACCACCGAGCGCGACGTCGAAGCGTTCGTGCGCGCGCGCGGAGCGTGGGTGCGCGCACGGCTCACGCACCTGCCGCCCCCCGGCACGCTCGGCAGCCTGGACGCGCTCCCGTACCTGGGCAGCGCGATCGCATTGCGCGTGGAGCCCGCTCACGGAGCGCGCGCGTCGGCCGCGCTGCGCGATGGCGCGCTCTGCGTCACCGTGCCACCCGCCGACGACCCGCGCGACGACGGCGTGGCGCTGCGCCTCGCCCTGCTGCGCTGGTATCGCCGCCGCACCGCCGCCGCGCTCGATGACCGCATGCCCGAGTGGATCGCCTGCCTCGGCCGCGCCCCCACCCGCGTGCTCGTGCGCGATCAGCGCCGCCGCTGGGGCAGCTGCGCCCCCGACGGCACGCTGCGCTTCAACCTCCGC
>CAMDBZ010000091.1 GCA_945889565.1 Thermoflexus hugenholtzii JAD2
CGACGAGCCGCTCCGCGCCGAGGTCGAGCGCGCGCAACGGCACGATCGTGTCGTGGCCGAAGCGCGCGCGCAGCTCCTCGACGCACGCCGCGCGCGTGATGCCGAGCGCGTACTGGCCGAGCGCGACCTGGATCGGGATGTCGCGGTCCGTAAACACGCGCACCACAACGCCCGGGCGGCCCTGCACCGCGAAGCGGTAGGCGCGCGAGCCCTCGCCGTAGCCGGGCACGCGGAAGCCGGCGGCGTGGAGGCGCTCCGCGAGCGGGTCGCGCAGCTCGCCGCGCGGCAACGCGACGCGCACCGGCTCGACCGACGGCGTCATCGGCGGTAGTCCTCGGCCGCTGCGGCGAGCGCCGCGAGCCGCAGCACGTCCGCGCCGAAGCCGCAGGCGGGCGCGCGGCGCTGGCCCAGCGCCTCGCCGAGCCCGTCGTAGCGGCCGCCGCGCGCGCATTCGTCGTCGCCCGCGAGCACGCGGAAGGTTAGACCCGAGTAGTACTCGAGGCTCCCGGCGGTGCCCCACGTCACGCCGCACGCGATGCCCGCGTCGGCGAGTGCGCGCCCGGCGGCCTCGAGCTCCGCGAGCGCTGGGACGGCCACCGGCGCCACGAGCGCGAGCGCCGCGCGCAGATTGGCGAGGTACGCCGCGAGCTTCGGCGCGTCGCCCCCCACCTCGAACAGCAGCCGCAGCGCCGGCCCGAGCGCCGGCGCGCGCAGCGCGAGCTCCGCGGTGATGCCGACGTCGCCCGCGAGCAGGCGGTCGTACGCCGCGCCCTGTTCGACGGGCGCGAGCCCCGCCGCGGCGAGCGTCGCGCGCACGACGCCCGCGTGCCCCAGCTCGGCCCGCAGTTCGCGCAGCCCGAGCGCACGCAGGAAGTCCGCCACGGCCGCCAGCAGCTCGCCATCGCCCTCGGGAGCGGCCAGCCCGAACAGCTCCGCGCCACACTGCCACTGCTCGCGCGCCCCTTCCGGCACAAACCGGAACACCGGCTGCACGTAGCACAGCCGCGCGGGCTCGGCGGACTGCCAGCGCTGCTCGTACCAGCGCGCCGCGGGCACCGTCGCGTCCGGCCGCAGCACTACCCGCTCGCCGCTCCAGCCGTCCCAGTCGAGGAAGGAGTACACGCGGTCCAACAGCTGCGGGGAGAGCGCGCCTGTCGCCGTGTACAGGTGCAGGGGCTCGATGGTGGGGGTGCGGATCTCGGCGTACCCGCGCGCTGCGAGCGCCTCCAGGAAGCAGCGCTCGACGCGGCGGAACGCCTGCATCTCCGCCGGGCCGAGGTCGCTCATGCCGCGGCTGCGCCAGCCGTCATCCGCCGCCGCGGGTGGGGTCGATGGGTCGCTCACCGGTTTACCTTCTCCGCCTGCACGAGCAGGCACAAGCACACGCGCCGCAGTGGGCGTGCCGCCGCGGCGTAGCGTGCGAGCCGGTGCTGTGCGAGCTAACGGCGCGACATACTCCGCGGCGACGGACGCCCGGCGGTATGGCAGGGATGCGCTCGACGAGCGGCCTGCGGCGGCAATGCCTGGGGGCGGCAGCGGTATGTCACGAATCGAGCCTAGGGCGCGTGCGCGGGGGCGGTCAAGCGCGCTCGGGCGGTCGCTGGCGTAGGATGCGGCATCGACCTGCGACGCTCCGGGAGCCTGCATGCGCCGCGTCTGCCGTCTGCTCATCCGTGCGGCCGTGGTCGCGACCGTGTTCGCGGCCATTCGCGTGCTCATCCGCACCGCGAAGCGAGCGCCGACCGGGGCGCTGCCGCCCGACGTCGAGGCTGCGATCGCCGGCGAGCGGCCCGCGCTCGTGCAGCAGCGCGGCAGCTATCGCGCCCCCCAGCTGGTGGCGAGCGACGGCCGCCTCGTGCATACGACACCGGCCGCGGCAACGCCGGACGGCGGGCCGCTCGTCGTGTACTCGAGCTGGCACGAGCAGCTGAGCGGCGACCGCGACCTCGGCGGTCCCGAGGACGGCGCGAACCCCTCGCTCGTAGCCGCCGAGGCCTACGCGCGCGCCCTCACCGCCGCGCAGCGGGCCGGCAGCGACGGGGCTGTGCGCGAGCTCTGGCGGGGCTGGGAGCACATCGACGGCCGCGCCGTCGGCGCCGTCGAGCTGGCCGTCGGCGGTCCCGCCGCCGAGCAGCGCTAGCGGAGCGAGACGTCGCCGGCCGCGTGGCGCGTGACCGCGCCGCCGGCGTCGCGCAGCAGCAGCTCGCCCAGCGGCGACACGTCCACCGCCTCGCCCTCCACAACCTCCCCGCCGGGCGCGACCAGTCGCACCCGGCGGCCGAGCGTGCCCAGCCGCCCGCGCCACGCCTCGACGAGCGCGGCGGGGTCGCGCGCGAGCACGTCCGTCCACCGCTCGAGCGCCGCGGAGAGCGCCGCGAGCATCGCCTCGAGTGATGGGGCGGTGCCCGCGAGCTCCTCGATGTTCGCCGCGAGCGACGCGACGTCGGGCGGCAGCGCGCCGGGTCGCAGGTTCACGCCGATGCCGAGCAGCACGTCGAGCTCACCCGGCGCGCCCGCCGCGGGCAGCGACTCGGCCAGCACGCCCGCGAGCTTGCGGCCGTCCGCGAGCACGTCGTTCGGCCATTTCAGCGCGGCGTCCAGGCCGACGACCGCGCGCACGGCGTCGGCGACCGCGAGCGCGCCCGCGGCCGAGTGCAGCGGCGCCCGCGCGGGGTCGTCGGTGCGCAGGTGGTAGGTCACGTAGAGGCCGGCCCCCGGCGTCGACACCCAGGCGCGGCCGAGTCGGCCGCGCCCTGCCGTTTGCGCGCCCGCGACGTACGCGGTGCCGGGCGCGCCGTGGTCCGCGCTCGCGCCCCGGCGCGCGTCCTCCATCGTCGAGGCGGTCGTCTCGCGGTACTCGACGCGCGCGCCGACGCGGCGCGCCGTACGCAGCTCGTCGTGGCGAGTCAGGTCGAACGGCATGGCACCGCCTCGGGGGATTCGGGGGAAATAAGACGCCCCGGCGGGTGCCGGGGCGTCTCTGTGAAGTCACGTACCACGGGCCTAGCCCGAACTGGCCTCCGAACAGATGCCGCGGGCCAGGCCCATGCGCTTATGACTGTCGTCGAACATTGGCATCACCTCCCTTCTCGAAAGCGAGGGTAAGACGCGCGCGGAGCATCGTCAATGCGCGGGCGTCCCTATGGCCGACGCCGTTACGGCGCCGACAGCCGCCGCCAGCGCCGCGACGATCGTATCGACTTCCGCCTCGTCCACCACGAGTGGCGGGGCGAGCACGATGTGGTCGCCGACGAAGCGCGTGATCACACCGCCCTGCTCGCGCAGGTGCCGCGCGACCTCGCGCCCGACGAACTGCGCGGGCTCGTACGCCGTGCCGCGCTCGGCGTCCGCGACGAGCGTGAGCCCCGCGATCAGCCCGAGCTGGCGAATGTTCGCGACGTGCGGGTGGTCCCCGAGCGCGGCGCGCAGCCCTGCGCCCAGCCGGTCCCCCATCGTCTGCGCGCGCTCGACGAGGCGCTCCTCCTCGATGATGCGCAGGTTGCGCAACCCTACAGCGGCGGCGGTGGGGTGTGCGCTGTTGGTGTACGCGTGCATGAAGCGCGCGTCGGGCGGCAGTTGCTGCAGCACGTCCATGATCGGCGTGCTGACGATGAAGGCGCCGAGCGGCACGTAGCCTGAGGTGATCGCCTTCGCGATCGTCAGGATGTCCGGCTGCACGCCCCAGCGCTCGAGCGCGAACCAGCGGCCCGTGCGCCCGAAGCCCGTGATCACCTCGTCCGCGATCAACAGCACCTCGTAGCGGTCGCAGATCTCCCGGACCTGCTGGAAGTACGCCTCGGAGGGGGTCCACACGCCGCCGGCGCCCTTGACCGGCTCGCAGATCACGGCTGCCACCGACGCCGCGCCCTCGCGCACGATCGCGGCCTCGATCCAGTGCGCGCACTCGCCGTCGGCGTTCGGCGCGCACGCGCACTCGAGGTTGTCGGGGCGGCGCGTGTGCACGATCTCCGGCAGCATCGGCCCGAAATGCTGCCAGAACACCGGCAGCCCGGTCATCGCCGTCGTCGCCAGCGTGCCGCCGTGATACGACCGCTCGCGCGCGATCAGCTTGACCTTCTGCGGCCGCCCCTGCAGGTTCCAGTAGAAGCGCGCGACCTTGTACGCGCCCTCGTTCGATTCGGAGCCCGAGTTCGTGAAGTACACGCCAGCCATGTTGGCGTACGCGAGCTCGGCGACCTTCGCGGCGAGCTCGATGGCCGGGACGTTCGAGAAGCCGTTGTAGCCGTTGGCAAACGCGAGCGTGCGCATCTGCGCCGCGGCCGCGTCCGCGAGCTCGCCGCGCCCGTGGCCGACTGCGACGTTCCACAGCGACGACAGCGCATCGATATAGCGGCGTCCGCGCACATCGGTGAGCCACACGCCTTCGCCGCTCGCGAAGATGACGGGGGACTCGTGCTCGGGCGCGTAGTACTGCGGGTGGAGCAGGTGCGCGCGATCGTCGCGCACGAGCGCCGCGATCGCCTGCTCGTCAAGATTCGCCATGTTGCGCTCCCTGTGCTGCACGCGCGCCGAAGCGCGCCGCGATGGCGTCGCGCGCGGCGTCGCGGTCGTCCCACGGCTCGGCGTGGTCGGCCCATTCGATACTCGTTTCGTGGCCCTTGCCGGCGATCAACACGAGGTCCCCTGGCGCGGCGAGCGCCATCGCGCGCGCGATGGCGGCGCCACGCGGCCGCACGATCTCGTAGTCCACGCCCGCGCGCGCGCCGGCGGTGTCCATCGCCGCCGCGATCTCGCCGAGGATCGCGTCGGGCGGTTCGGAGCGCGGGTCCTCGTCCGTCAGCAGCGTCATGTCCGCCAGCTGCGCCGCGACGCGCCCCATGCCGCTGCGGCGCTCGCGCGCGCGCTCGCCCGCGCAGCCGAAGACGACGATCAGCCGGCCGGGCACGAGCGCACGCAACATGCCGAGCACCTGCGCGAGCGCGTCCGGCGTGTGCGCGTAGTCGACCACCACCTCGAACGGCGCGCCGCCGATGCGTTCCATGCGCCCGGGCACCCCCGCGCACGCCGCGATGCCCGCAGCCGCGGCATTGAGATCGAGCCCGAGCGCTGCGCACACGGCGAGCGCTGCCGCCGCGTTCGCGACGTTGAAGCGCCCGGGCAGCGCGACGGCCGCGGCGACACGCCGGCCGCCAGCGTGCGCGGTGAAGCGCGAGCCGTCTGCGCGCCCCTCGATCGCGTCGACGCGCAGGTCTGCGTCCGCGGCGTCGAGGCCGTACGTGAACGCGGGCGCGCGGGTCGCTGCCGCGAAGCTGCGCCACGCCGGGTCGTCGGCGTTGAGCACGGCGCGGCGCGGTCTGCGCTTCGTCGTCGGCGCGTCGAGCAGCGCGAACAGGCGCGCCTTCGCGGCGCGATACGCCTCCTGTGAGCCGTGGAAGTCGATGTGATCGCTGCCGAAGTTCGTGAGCACCGCCACGTCGAACGCGCAGTCATCGAGGCGGTGCAACGCGAGCCCGTGCGACGTCGCCTCGACGACGGCGTGCGTGCAGCCCGCGTCGACGAAGTCGGCGAGGCGGGCCTGCACGAAGGGCGCCTCCTGCGTCGTCAGCCGTGTCGGGTTCGGCACGCGCTGGCCCGCGACGCGCGACTCGATGGTGCTCAGCAGCCCGGCGCGCAGCCCGCACGCCTCGAGCGCCGCGAGCGCGAGGAAGGCGGTCGTCGATTTGCCGTCGGTGCCGGTCACGCCGATCACGGTCAGCCGCTCCGCGGGTACCCCTTCGTGCGCCGCGGCGATCGCGGAGAGCGCGCGTCGCGCATCGGCGACGCGCACCACCGGCACGCCCAGCGCCTCGAGCTGCGGCGCGCGGCCGCGCTCCGCGACCAGCGCGACGGCGCCCGCCGCCACCGCGTGCGCGGCGAAGTCGTGGCCGTCCGCGCGCTCACCGCGCACGCACACGAACAGGTCGCCCGGCGTGACGGCGCGCGAGTCGAAGCGCACGGCGCGCACGGGCGGCAGCGCCGCGTGGCGCTGCGCCGGATGGAGCCCCGTCCGCCAGTCCCCCCGAGTCACGTGCGCCATCGTAGCCCGCGCGGGCGCTCGCGGCCCCTCCCCTGCCCACGGGAGCCGCCACGCGCTACGCTGCGCCGGCTAGAGGGTGCCGAGGGGAGGTGGACGTGGTACTTCAGCTATCGGATGAGTGGAAGCAGGCCATCGACGGCGCGATCGCCGACGGGGCGCCGATCGTGGTCGCGTGCGTCGACGCGAGCGGGCAGCCGCTGCTCAGCTTCCGCGGCTCCACGCAGGTGCACGGCGACGACCAGCTCGCGATCTGGGTGCGCAACCCAGACGGCGGCATCCTGCGGCACGTGCAGACGAATCCGCACATCGCGCTGATGTACCGCAACCCCGCGACACGCTTGTCGTTCCAGCTCCACGGCCGCGCGACACGCGTGACGGACGCTGCGCTGCGCCAGCTGGTGTACGACCGCTCGCCCGAGGTGGAGCGCAACGCCGACCCCGAGGTGAAGGGCGTCGCGCTGCTCGTCGATCTCGACCGCGCGATCCAGCGCGGCGCGGTTGTGATGTCGCGCGACTGAGCTTGCGCAGTCGCGTGCGGTCGGTGGTAGTTGCCAGGGGGCCTGTAAGCCGAATTCTGTACCGCCCCGAGGGGCGGCGACGGCCATCCATCTAGGGCGGCGGTTACCCGCCGCCTCGAGCAGGCTACCCGGGAGCGGGGCCGGACACCCCATGCGCTCCCCTATTCGCCCTTGCTTCGGGTGGGGTTTGCACGGCCGCCCTGTTACCAGGACGCCGGTGCGCTCTTACCGCACCATTTCACCCTTGCCGCGAGCCGAAGCCCGGGCGGTATGTTTCTGTTGCGCTATCCGTCGGCTCACGCCGCCCGGCCGTTAGCCGGCACCCT
>CAMDBZ010000092.1 GCA_945889565.1 Thermoflexus hugenholtzii JAD2
CGGGCCAGAGCAGTTCTCCGCCGCCCCTGCACTCCCCGAACCAAGCGCCACAACGACGCCGAGTATCACCACCGCCATCACGGCGGTCACCATCCCGCTGATCCAACGCATCTCTTCCGGCCTTCGCGCACCTGCCCGGCTCGGCAGCAGAGCCCCCCGGCTGTGAGCGTCCACCCTAGTCGGGAAGCCCCCCGCCCGAATCGGGTGGTTCGCCTAAGGGACCCGCGCACGAGCGCCTGCCTCGCCAAGCAGGCGGCGCGTGTCTACGATGCGCCTCGGATGCCGCGTAGCCGCGCGGGCCGCGGGTGCGGGCAGGAAGGAACGGCCGATGCAGATCAGCGCCAGCGTGCGGGCGGTGCAGGTCCCCGACGAGAACCCAATGCACCCGATGTACACGAACATCTACCTCGTCGGCCGCGACCAGGCGCTCACCGTCGATTCTGGCGAGGCGCTGGACCACTATCGCTGGATGCTGCGCGGCTACCTCGCCGCCACCGAGCGCACCGAGATCGCGCTCGCCGCCATCACCCACCACCACAGCGACCACTCAGGCAACCTCAAGTGGGCCAGCGAAATCCTCAAGGCCGAGGTCATCGTCCACCGCACCGCCGTCCCCCTGCTGCGCGGCAAGCTCCCCGCCCGCGACAAGGTGCGCCTGCTCGACACCGACGAAGTGATCGACATGGGCGGCGGCGTGCGCCCGCGCGTGCTCTTCGCCCCCGGCCACAGCGTGGACTCCGTGGCCTACTACCTCGAGGACGAGGGCGTGCTCTTCACCGGCGACACGCTGCTCGGCAGCAGCACCACCACCGTCAACGCGCTCGGCCCGTATCGACGCTCCCTCAAGATGCTCGTGGGGCTGCCGAACTTGAAGGTCATCTGCCCCGGCCACGGCGCGATCGTCAACGACCCGCGCGAGCGCCTGCAGGGCCTGATCGCGCATCGCGACATGCGCGAGCGTCAGATTCTCGAGCTGCTCGACGATCGCCAGCCGCGCACGCCGTGGGAGATCATGCTCGCCGTCTACCCGCAGCTCGATACGCGGCTGCGCCGCGCCGCCACCGGCAACGTCGAGGCGCACCTGCGCGACCTCGCGGAGCAGGGCCGCGTGCTCACCCATCCCGGCAAGGCGAGCCGCCCGAACCCGCTGAAGCGCGCCCGCGAGGTCGAGCACGCCAAGCAGGTGCAGCGCACGCTGCGCGCCGCCAAAGCGCTGGAGGCGAAGGAGAAGCGCGAGCAACTGCGCATGCAGGAGACGCCCCCCACCGCGCAGTGGGCCGTCCAGCCGACGTACGAGATCGTCGGCCGCGCCGCCGACTGACAAGCGCAGCGCGCCACTCGCGCCGCCGGCTGATTGGCGGAGGCGCCCGCGTGAACGAAGCGACGAGGCACGCCTGGCGCGCGCCCAGCCTGCGCACGCTCGAGCCACGCCGCACCGCCCGCCGAATCGCGCCGCCCGCGCGAGGCTCGCCCAGTTTTGGGGCGACTCGCGCAGGCTCGCACGTTGACGCTAGCGACCCGCTCCCCGAAACGTGGCGGCATACCTGCGAGGAGACACGCCCCAATGCCGCTACGCCGCCTGCTGCCGCCGCTCGCCACACTCACCATCGCGCTCGCCGCGCTCTTCGCGCTCGCCTGCGGCGACGACGCAGACGAGGCCACCGCCGACGCAATGGCCACCGCGACCACCGCGACGCGCACCGCCACCGGCTCGCCCGCGACCGGCGCCGTGGCCTTCCCGCTCACCGTGAAGGACATGCTCGGCAAGGACGTGACGATCCCCGCCGCCCCCCAGCGCATCGTCGCAACGAGCCCGTCCGCCATCGAGATTCTGTACGCCGCCGGCGGCACCTCCGTGGCGCGCACCTCAACGGCGCGCTTCCCCGCCGAGGTCGCCTCGCTCCCGGACATCGGCCGCGCCGAGCAGCTCGCCTTCGAACAGGTCGTCGCGCAGCGGCCGGACCTCGTGCTCGCCGACGCCTCGCTACAGGCCCAGGTCGCGACGCAGCTCGCGAGCGCACTCGGCGGCGTCCCCGTCGTCTTCGTCGGCGCGACGAAGTACGACGATGTCGCGACCGCGTTGCGCCTCGTCGGCAGGATCGTCGGCAAGCCCGCCGTCGCCGAAGCTGCCGCCAAAGCGATGGACAACGCCAAGGCCACCGCGAAAGCGGCGGCCGCGGGCAAGGCAGCGCCGAAGACGCTCGTGATCATCGGCGCGCCCAACGACCCGTATGCCGCGCTGCCGGAGTCCTTCGTCGGCGACGTGCTCGCGCTCGCCGGCGGCACGAACGTCGCTGCCGGACTGCCCGCCAACGCCCCGTTCCCCGGCTACACGAAGCTCTCCCTCGAACGCATCGTCACCGGCGCGCCCGACGTCGTGCTCACCGTCACCGTCGGCCGCCCAGGCGGCCCCAGCCTCGCCGACGGCATCAAGGGCGACGCCGGCTACGCCACGCTCCCCGCGGTCAAGCAGGGCCGCGTGCACAACATCGACGTCGAGGTGTTCCTGCAGGCGCCCAGCCCCCGCGCCGCCGAGGGCCTGGCCAGCCTGACGAAGCTGCTCTTCCCGCAGTAGTCGCGCACGCGACCGCGGGCGCGCGATGGCGATCGGCACCCTCCGGCGCAGGCCGCCGCCCGCCGCGACGATCCCCATCGCGGCGCTCGTGCTGCTGCTCGTGATGGCGCTCGGCGTCGCGCTCGGCTCAGTGCGCCTCGGCCCCGCCGCCGTCCTCGACGGCCTGCTCGACCGCGGCGACCCGACCGCGCGGCTGATCGTCTGGCAGCTGCGCCTGCCGCGCGTGCTCGTCGGCGCGTGCGTCGGCGCGAACCTCGCGCTCGCCGGTGTGCTGCTGCAGGGCATCACGCGCAACCCGCTCGCCGACCCGCACGTGCTCGGCTTCTCCTCGGGCGCCGGCGTCGCGGCGATCGCCGTGCTGCTGCTCGCGCCCGGCACGCCGCTCGCGCTGATCGCGCCGGCGGCCTTCGCGGGCTCGCTCGCCTCCGCCGCCGCCGTCTACGCGCTCGCGTGGCGCGGCGGCATCTCCGCCGTGCGCTTCGCGCTCGCCGGCGTCGCCGTCGCGGCCTTCGGCACCGCGCTGAGCACCGCGGTGATCGCCAGCTCCGACCTGTTCACGCAGTCCGCGCTGTCGTTCCTCGCCGGCGGCCTGTTCGCGCGCGACTGGAGTCACGTGCACCAGCTCTGGCCGTACACGCTCGCCGCCGGCGTTGCCGCACTGCTCACCGCGCGCTGGCTGAACGTGTTCGCGCTCGGCGACGACGTGGCGCGCGGCCTCGGCGTGCGCGTGGAGCGCGCGCGCCTCGCGCTCGTCGCGCTCGCGGCGCTGCTCACCGGCTCCGCCGTCGCGGTGAGCGGCCTGCTCGCGTTCGTCGGCCTGGTCGTCCCGCACGCCGCGCGTCTGCTTGCCGGCAACGACCACCGCACGCTGCTGCCGCTCGCCGCGCTGCTCGGCGCCGCGCTGCTCGTGCTCGCCGACACCTTCGCGCGCGTCGCCTTTGCCCCCACCGAGATCCCGGTCGGCATCGTCACCGCCGTGATCGGCGCGCCCGCGTTCCTCGCGCTGCTGCGCACGCGCGCATGAGCGCCTCCGTCGCACCGCCGCTGCTCGAGGCGCGCGGGCTGCACGCGCGCTACGGCACGCGCGAGGCGCTCATCGACGTCTCACTGACCGTCACGCACGGCGAGCTGTTGGCGATCATCGGCCCGAACGGCTCCGGCAAGTCGACACTGCTGCGCACGCTCGCGCGCATGCAGCGCCCCACCGCCGGCGCCGTCACGCTCGGCGGCGTCGACCTCTGGGCGCTGTCCCCCCGCGCCGTCGCGCGCCGCGTCGCCTTCCTGCCGCAGGCGCCCGAAGCGCCCGCCGACCTCACCGTCGAGGAGCTGGTGTGGCACGGCCGCTACCCGCACCGCGGCATGCTCGCACCGCCGACGTCCGCGGACGGCGCCGCCGTGAAGCGCGCGCTCGCCTGGGCCGGCGTCGACGAGCTGCGCGCGCGCCCGCTCGGCACACTCTCCGGCGGCGAGCGCCAGCGCGCATGGGTCGCGCTCGCGCTCGCCCAGGAGCCCGAGCTGCTGCTGCTGGACGAGCCCACGACGTTCCTCGACCTCGGCCACCAGCACGAGCTGCTCGCGCTGCTGCGCCGCCTCAACGCCGAACGCCGGCTCACCGTGGTGATGGTGATGCACGACGTCGCGCAGGCCGCGCAGTACGCGCCGCGCATGCTCGCGCTGCTCGCCGGCCGCGTGCTGCTCAACGGCCCCCCTGCCGAGGTCGTGACCTCTGCGCACCTCGCCACGCTCTTCGGCGCACGCCTCGCCGTGCTGCACGATCCCGTGAGCGGCGCGCCGGCGATCGTCCCCGCGCCGCTATGATCACCCGGTGACGAACCCCGACGCCCGAGCACGGCTGGGCGAGGCGATGCGCACCGCCGACGTCGACGCTGCGCTCGCCGCCGCGCGCGCGCTGCTCGCCGACGCCCCCGACTTCGCCGACGCCTGGGCCTACCTCGGTAACACGCTCGTGACGCGCAAGCGCCGCTTCGCCGACGGCCTCGCAGCCCTCGAACGCGCCGTCGAGCTCGAGCCCACGAGCCCCTGGTTCGCGTACACGCTCGGCTGGTGCCGGGAGTACGCCGCGAACGCGCTCGCGCGCCCCAAGGGCGGCCGCGCCTGGCAGGCGGAGCAGCCCGCGACACAAGACGCCGACACGCTGTACGCCACCGCGCGCGCCGCGTTCCTGCGCGCGCTCACGCTCGACCCGAACGACGCCCTCCGCGGCGACATCGAGGACATGCTCGACGTCGTCGAGGACGTCACCGGCGTCCCCTGGCGCGAGTGAGCTGAGCCTGCGCGACGAGCTCCGCTAGCGCCCCAGCGCGCGCTCCTCGAGCGCACGCGCAAGCGCCAGGTCGCGCTCCGTGACCCCGCCCGCATCGTGCGTGGAGAGCCGCACCCCCACCTGCGAGTACGTGTTGGTGATCGTAGCGTGATGGTCCATGCGCTCCTGCAGCGCCGCGACCTGCGCCATGAAGCCGAACGCCTCCACGAAGTCGCGAAACGTATACGCACGCCACAGACTGCCGTCCGTCACGTCGAACGTCCAACCGGGCAGCGCGCCGAGCGCCGCCGTGATCTCGGACTCGGGCAGCCGCTCAGCCATGTGCGTTCGCCTCCGTGACGCGTACGTAGCGCCGGTTCACCATCCCGCTCGCGAACTGCTGCACGTGGTCGAGCCGCAACGACGCCCGCCGCGCGCCCGGCTGGAACAGTGGAATCCCGTCGCCGAGCAGCAGCGGCACGGTCGTCAGCAGCATGTCATCGATCAGCCCCTCCGCGAGAAAGCTGCTGATCAGTCGGCCACCGTCGACGTAGATGCGCCTCAAGCCACGGTCCGTCCAATGCGCAAGCGCCTCGTGCGCCGACACCTCCCAGAACGTCACCCCCGCCCGCGGCGCGGGCGGCCGATGCGTGAACACGAACAACGGCCGGTCGCCGTACGGCAGCGGCTCGATGCCAGCGATGAAGTCGTACGTGCCGCGCCCCATCGCCACCCCGTCGCACGTCGCGATGAACGCGTCGTACCCGTAGTCCTCGTCCTCCCGCGCGGCCTGATCGAGCCAGTCGAGCTTGCCGTCGAGGGTTGCGATGTACCCGTCGACGCTCGCGGCGATGAACACCGATAACTGCGTCGGCACCAGCTTCCCCTCCACGCATCCCCTCGCCCGCGACCCGGACACCACGGTAACGCTTGTCGCGAGCCGCGGCACGACGGAGACTCGACCGACACCCCGCCAGCGAGGAGGCACCCGATGAGCGCGATCCTCGAAGCGTTCGAAGCAGGTCACCAGGGCTCGCGCCGGCTCGCGGAGCGCGCGCGACACGTCTTCCCCTCCGGCGTCACCCACGATATCCGCGCGTTCCTGCCGTGGCCCATCTACGTGCAGCGCGCCGCCGGCGCCCGCAAGTGGGACGTCGACGGCAACGAGTACATCGACTACATCGGGGGGCACGGCGCGTTGCTGCTCGGCCACCAGCGCCCCGAGGTGGCGGAGGCGACCGCCGCCGCGCTCGCGCGCGGCACCCACTTCGGCTCCTCGCACGAACTGGAGATCGCGTGGGGCGAGCAGGTGCTGCGCATGGTCCCCTGCGCCGAGCGCGTGCGCTTCACCTCCTCCGGCACCGAGGCCACGATGATGGCGCTCCGCCTCGCGCGCGCCTACACCGGCCGCGATCGCGTCGTGAAGCTCGCCGAGCACTTCCACGGCTGGCACGACCTCGTCGTCGGCCGCATCGAGCCCGACGACGCGCACCCGCACGCCGTCGGTGTCCCCGACGGCGTGTACGACGCGCTCACCGTGCTTCCCCCGGGCGACGTCGAGGCGCTGCGCGCCGCGCTCGCCCCGCGCGATGTCGCTGCGGTGATCCTGGAGCCCACCGGCGCACACTGGGGTACGCACCCGCTGTCGACCGCGTACCTCCACGCGGCGCGCGCAGCGACGGCCGCCGCGGGCACCTTGCTGATCATGGACGAGGTGATCACCGGCTTCCGCATGGCCCCGGGCGGCGCGTCCGAGCGCTACGGCGTGCTCCCGGACCTCTCCACCCACGCGAAGATCCTCGCGGGCGGCCTACCCGGTGGCTGCGTCGCAGGCCGCGAGGACATCGTCGCGCTGCTCGAGCTGCGCGACGACGGGGGCGACTGGGACGCGCGCCGCCGCGTCGCGCACCAGGGCACCTACCACGCGAACCCGGCCGCCGCCGCCGCCGGACTCGCCGCGCTGCAGCTGATCGCGGGCGGCCAGGAGACGGCGCGCGCCGACG